>PWVT01000162.1 GCA_003562195.1 Phycisphaeraceae bacterium
ATCGATGGCACGAGCCGGCTGTCGCCCTATCTCGCAGCGGGTGTGCTGTCACCGAGGCAGTGCATTCAAGCGGCGCTGAATGCAAACAACGGTCACTACGACAGCGGCAACGCCGGTCTGTCCACGTGGATCAGTGAACTCATCTGGCGAGAGTTCTACCAGCACATTCTCATCGGCTACCCGCGTGTCAGCCGCCATCAACCGTTTCGTCTGGAATTGCGCGACCTGGGCTGGAACGATAATGATGCTCACTTTCAAGCGTGGTGCGAGGGCCGCACTGGCTACCCGATTGTCGATGCGGGAATGCGTCAGTTGCGGGCCATCGGCTGGATGCACAATCGCGTGCGCATGATCGTCGCCATGTTCCTCAGCAAAGACCTCCTGCTGGACTGGCGGCTCGGTGAACGCTTCTTCATGCAGCATCTCATCGATGGCGATCTTGGCAGCAACAACGGCGGGTGGCAATGGTCCGCGTCAACGGGCACAGACGCAGCACCGTACTTTCGCATTTTTAACCCGACCAGCCAAAGCGAGCGATTTGACCCGGAAGGACAATACATCCGCGAATGGGTTGAGGAACTGGCGGATATCCACGGCAAGGTAATCCACGATCCCCCGCCGCTCCTGCGCGAACAGACAGGTTACCCGCAGCCGATTGTTGATCACGCAGCAGCACGAAACGTAGCAATCGCGGCATTCGAGAAGTTGCGGTGAAGTCCACGCATGGCCATGCGTGGACTTTCGCTGTCTTTCGCGCTCACAACCCCGGAGCAAAACCGCGACGCATCGTGTTCTCCGTGATCGCGCGCGGTTCAACGAACTGCAACAGGTAATCCTTGCCGCCGGCCTTTGACCCGATGCCCGACATGCCAAAGCCGCCAAACGGTTGACGGCCGACCAATGCGCCGGTGATGCCACGGTTGAGATAGAGATTGCCCACACGAAACTCACGCCGAGCGCGATCCAGATGCGACGGTTTGCGGCTGAACACACCGCCGGTGAGTTTGTATGGCGTCGCATTGGCGACTCGCAACGCTTCGTCGAAGTCCTTCACGCGAATGACACCAAGAACAGGGCCGAAGATTTCTTCATTGGCCAAGCGATGCTCGGGGCGGATGTCGGAGAAAATGTGCGGCGCGACGTACGGCAGGCCGACTTTTTCCTCCAGGCCTGCCGGAACGTCCATCGCCAATGCGAGTTTGCCTTCCTGCTTACCGACTTCGATGTACGAATTGATCTTCGCCTTGGCCTCAGCATCGATCACCGGCCCGACATCGGTTGACGGATCAGCCGGGTCACCAATGTTCAGCGAACGCGTCGCTTCGACCAGCCGCTCAAGGAACAGGTCATGCGCAGTGTCCACGACGATCGCCCTGCTGCAGGCAGAGCACTTCTGCCCTTGGAACCCAAACGCGCTGTTCCGCACGCCCAACACTGCTTCATCAAGATCAGCCGAAGCATCGACGATGATCGCGTTCTTGCCACCCATCTCGCAGATGACATGCTTGACATGGTGCTGATCCTCACTGGTCACAGCCGCAGCTTTGACGATGTCCAGGCCGACGGCCTTTGAGCCGGTGAAGGCAATCAGCGAAATGCGCGGGTCGCGCACGATGGCAGCACCAACGGTTTCACCCTGGCCCGGCAGGAATGCCAACACATCGCGCGGTGCCCCCGCCTGCCAGAGAATCTCACACAACACCTTCGCGATGCCGGGCGTCTGTTCCGCTGGCTTGGTGAGTACGGTATTGCCGCACACCAGCGCCGCGGCCGTCATGCCGCAGCAGATCGCGAGCGGGAAGTTCCACGGGCTGATCACCGCCGCCACGCCGCGTGGCTGATAGAACTGCTCATTGAGCTCGCCGATGAACTGCCCCAGGCGGTCATATTCAAACAATCCCACAGCATGACGGGCGTAGAACTCACAAAAGTCAA
The DNA here is from genome assembly GCA_003562195.1 of Phycisphaeraceae bacterium. Classification (GTDB taxonomy): domain Bacteria; phylum Planctomycetota; class Phycisphaerae; order Phycisphaerales; family SM1A02; genus PWVT01. The sequence goes on from PWVT01000162.1 coordinate 1,936, forward strand.
TCGCTTCGCACACATCTCCATCAGCATCATGCCAGCCCTTGCCGTTTTCCTTGATGATGATGCCCGCAAGCTCATCGCGTCGATCGCGCATGATCTGAGCTGCCTTCGTCAATACCGCAGCCCGCTTCCGTGGGTCGGTGTCACGCCACGCAGGGAACGCATCGGCCAGTTGGCCAATCACCCGCTCGGCCTGCTCCACAGTGCCGTCATTGGCGACCTGCGGCACCTTCGCGTCTTGCACCGCGCGCTTGAACGAGTCATTCACCGCCTTGTACTTGAAATCCCGCTCCGGCTCGGTGAAGAACGGCCGCTCATCGCCCACACCCTTCACCGCATGAGTCAGTTCGTGCCGCTCCGGCGCGCGCTCGATGCGTTCCTTGCCGGGATCGCTGGCGAATCGTTTATGCGGCGAGGCCAGCAGCGCTCCGGGCGATGCCTCTTCAAGAAAACCCGCCTTGAGCCACGACTCGTTACTCGTGTTCTCCAGCAGACGACGAACGAGATACGCCATGCCGGGGATCATCTCACCGACCGGCACATACTCGCGAAGTCGCAAGCGGCCTTCGGGTGAATCCACCGCCGCCATCTTGAGCTGATCCGCCATACCGTGCAGCATCTGCAGTTCCAGCGCGTTGATCGGCAGATCGTGCTTCTTGAGCAGCGCCAGCGCAACAGCAATCGACCGCACGTTGTGTGAACCCAGCGCCAGCTTTACGCCGCCCTCGCCCTTGCTTCGCGGCATGGCAGCCATGAACTGCGTGGTCATCCGTTCAAAGCACGCATCGGTATCAACCTTGCGGCTCCACACCGGCACCGGCCAGCCCATCTGCTCAGCGTGAATCGTCTCGTAATCCCAGTACGCCCCCTTCACCAAGCGCACGGTGACCTGCCGGCCGGTTCGCTTGGACCACTCGATGATCCGCCTGGCGTCATCATCACCACTGCGGAGATACGCCTGCATGGCCAGCCCAGCTTCAAAGTCCACCGTTTCACAACAGCGCATGAACAGTTCGAGCGTGAGGTCCTTGATCTCAAACTGTTCCATGTCAAAGTTGATGAACACGCCGCGCTGCTTCGCCGCTTCGAGGATCGGCACGATGCGTTGCATCAGGCCCTTGATCGACCCTTCCATGTCGATCGGATCGGTGCGCGCATGCAGCGAGCTGATCTTGATGGACACATTGGTTCGCGCAATCGCCCCGAGATGATCCGACTCCAGCAGCGCGTTGGCCGGCCATTGATTGGCGGTATCAGGCAGATTGTTGATCAGGTCGAGATACTTCTCCTGATACATATCGGCCTCAGCGTCGCTCACACACGCCTCGCCAAGAAGGTCCACCGAAAACGCAATGTCACGCGACCAGAATTTCTTGAGCTGTGGCAACGCCGACTGTGCATCCACGCCCGCAATGAACTTCTCCGCCATCGACGTGATCTGCCCCGCCACGGTCTTGCTCATCGTGCCCTTGAGCAGGCCGCCTGCCTTGAGGCCCACGTTCAAAAACGGCGGCGGCGTCACTCCCGGCTGAGTCAGGTAGTCCACGAGATGATCGTGCACCTGCTGCGGCGTCTTGAGCATCGGGAAGGTGTCAACAAAACGAAAAAGCTGCACCTTGAACGCCTCGTCCTTCATCGACCAGTCCATGAGCTTGTCGGACCAGAACGCGGCTGAAAACATCCCGCTGCGATGCTTGCGGGCCTTGTCAAGAAACGCGCGACCGATGGCCTGCACCTGCTGCTCTAGTGCGGGGTCAAGCGGTGCAATCGCCTCGCCGTCGGCGGCCGACGATACTGGTGCGGATGGCGCTGGCTTGGGTTTGGATCGGGTGAAAAGTGCCATAGGACGGGCAGTATATCTAACACCCAAAGCAGACGTTCAATGAAAACGCATGTTCCGATGGTACTTCTTGCGTCGTTCAATGGGTCGGGTGCGCCACCATTTCGCGAATAACAGAGTCGTAAATCTGCTCACAGCGTTGGGCTGCCCCGTCCCAAGTGAGCCGACGAACCTCAAATGCCCCATGCTCTTGGAGGGTCTTGCTCAGCGGTGGATATCGGAGTACCGCGACAATCTTGTTGGCCATGTCATCGATGTCCCAGAAGTCCACTTTCAGAACATGCGTGAGCACCTCGCTTACGCCTGATGATTTACTGATCAATGCTGGCACGTTGTGGCTCATGGCTTCTAGCGGGGCGATGCCAAACGGCTCGCTAACTGATGGCATGACGTATAAATCCGCTAGATTGAAGACTCGTTTGATGTCAGCTCCGCGCAAGAAGCCGGTAAACAGCACCTTGTGGCCGATACCCATCTCTGCCGCCAATTCGATCATCCGTTTTGCCATGTCGCCTGATCCTGCGACTACAAACTTGACATTTTCCATCACCTCAAGCACCCGTTTGGCAGCACGGACGAAATATTCCGGGCCCTTCTGATGGGTGATGCGGCCGAAGTACAGCACAATCTTGTCCTTTGGGCGGATGCCTGTCATCCCCACTGATGACGGCTCCAGGTCCACGCCGTTGTATACCACCTCGACACGATCACTTGGCACAGCATACCGGCTGACGACCATGTTCTTCGTCAACTGGCTGACTGCGATCACCCGCATCGCGCTGTTCATGCCGCGGCGTTCAATGTCGTAAATCTGCTGGTTCACCTGCTCGCCGCTGCGATCAAACTCCGTCGAATGAATGTGAGTCACCAGCGGAGCTCCACGGGATCGAGCCAAGAGCATACCTGCTGGATACGTCATCCAATCATGAGCATGAATAATGTCAAAATTGAGCTTTCTTGTAGCAATGAGCACGAACTGCGCATACCGCTGGACCTGGCGAATAATGTCACCACCGTAGTCATTCCCGCTCGAGAACTCCTGCTCCGCCGTGTCCACTGAACCGTGGCCAGCCATTGCATCATCAATCTGTTCAAACGACTCGGCCGTGTGATCCTCACTCGACAAACCGCCTTCATGAGGATTATCTTTGCGATATTCGATTGACTTCGACTGACTGACAGTTGATTGTTCGGGCGACGGATAAGGATTCGTGAAGCCGGCAGGCACATGCACGAACTGCACGTGCTCAAATCGAATCTGGCGCTCAGCGCTATGCGACTGCGCGTCCGGCCCAGCTTTGCCTGACGGCACGCTTCCCTGAATTGGTGCGCCTTCTGGTGTAAAGGTCACGACTGACGGGTTCGCATCATCAGGACTCAGCAGTCGAACATGCTTTGCTGAATCGGAACCAACGGCTTTGGGTACGACGAATGTCACCGTCATCCCACGACGATCCATCGCCCGGGTAAGACCAAAGCATGCGGTGCCAAGTCCTCCTGTAATAAACGGTGGGAACTCCCACCCGAGCATAAGCACATGCATGGCCAATCACCTTCTTCAGGGTTTGTCCCAGCATAGCGCGTCAATCGATCATAGTTTAGTGGCGGTTCAGTTTGCGAGACAGTTCACAGGCAAAGCTAATACAGAAACCGTTGGCAAAGTAACTGCGGTACCATGTGTTTGTGACTCATTCTTCCGCACAATCTGAACACTGGACGACACGTCGCCTGCTGAAATGGATGCATGATCATTTCACGGCCAAGCAGGTTGACTCTCCGCGCCGTGTGGGGGAAATGCTTCTCGCACATGTCATCAACTGCGACCGGATGCGGTTATACATGGAAGTCGACCGCCCTGCTTCACCACTTGAACTGATCAGATTGCGCGAATTAGTTGCACGAGCATCAAAACACGAACCAGTCCAGTATCTCGTCGGCCACGAATGGTTCTTCAAGCGGGAGTTTGAAGTCGATCCTTCGACGCTGATACCCCGCCCCAGTACAGAGACAGTCGTCGAACACGTGCTGCAGTGGAACCGTACTTCGGGCGTGACCACTCCGCTTTTGGCTGATGTGGGGACTGGCACCGGATGTATCGCCATTTCCCTGGCAGCGGAGATCAGCGATGCACGCATTGTCGCCACCGACATCATATCGAGCGTCATCGAGCTGGCCAGTCGCAATGCAGAACGTCATGGAGTCGCCGATCAAATTGACTTTACCGTTGGCTCTCTTTTGGAGCCGCTGAACACCGGCCCACCCGGTAAGCGGTTTGATGTCATTTGTTCCAATCCGCCTTATATTTCGGATGCGGAATGGGCTGATCTCGAGCCGAACGTAAAGGATTATGAAACCGAGTCAGCACTTCGGGCTGGTGATGATGGTCTTCAGTTCATCCGACCCTTGATTGAGCACGCCAAGCCGTTGCTGCACAAACACGGTCAATTGGTGATCGAGATCGCCCACTCCCAACGGATGGAGGTGTTACAGATTGCCAAAGCAGCCGGGTTTGCGAACGCATCAGTGCTCAAAGATCACGAAGGGTTGTGGCGAGTGCTCGTGGCACGTACATAGTGCGAACTGGTTTTTCCAACACACTCCACGCTTCAGAGTAGATACTTCAAGGAACTCCAACGGGTAAAACTGACGGCGCCTCAGCGACAGTCTTGCCGAAGAATATTCTTTTTTGACTGCTATAATCAAGTTTTTCAACCCCAACTTCTGAAAAGGAAGCGACACTTTTCACCATGACAATTGATTACGCACGTCACGATGCCATTGCCGCCGCAACTGACTGGAATGCACAGCGCAGCGCAAACGGGCAGAAACCCGTTACAAACCGGCAGATTGACCAAATCTTCGGACGCGATTCATTCAATCAGCGCGTCATGCGCCAGAGGTTGCCGAAGGATGTGTATCAGCGATTGATGCTGACCATTGAGCAGGGCAAGGAACTGGACGATGAGATCGCAGGCGTTGTTGCCACGGCCATGAAGGACTGGGCCGTTGAAAATGGGGCTACACACTACACACACTGGTTTCAGCCGCTCACCGGACAGACTGCGGAGAAACACGATTCATTAATCGTTCCCGACGGTCGCGGTGGCATTGTCTTCGAGCTATCTCGAAATGCACTGGTACAGGGAGAGCCGGACGCATCATCGTTTCCATCCGGTGGGCTGCGCGCCACGTTTGAAGCTCGCGGCTATACCGCGTGGGACCCCACCAGCCCCGCGTTTCTGATGCGAAGTGACAATAGCGTCACGCTGTGTATCCCCACTGTGTTCGTCTCTTGGACTGGCGAAGCACTCGACAAGAAAACACCGCTGCTTCGCTCAATGGATGCCATTTCTGAACAGGCCATGCGTATTCTGCGCATTTTTGGCAACGACGGGGGAATTGATCGCATCAACACGACAGTCGGTCCCGAGCAGGAATTCTTTCTGGTCGACCGGAATCTGTATTACTCTCGGCCGGATTTGGTCACATGCGATCGTACGCTTTTCGGTGCCAAGCCCCCCAAGGGCCAACAGCTTGATGACCACTACTTTGGCTCCATTCCTCCACGCGTCCTTGCGTTTATGACGGAAGTAGAGCAAGAGTTATATCGCATTGGCGTGCCATTGAAGACACGACACAACGAGGTTGCACCTGGTCAGTACGAGATTGCACCTCTGTTCGAAACGTCCAACGTTGCGGTCGATCACCAGATGATTCTCATGGAAGCGCTGCATCGGATCGCGCCACGGTACGGTCTGCACGCCATCTTGCATGAAAAGCCATTCTCCGGTGTCAATGGTTCAGGCAAGCACAATAACTGGTCACTCTCGACCAACACCGGTGTGAACTTGCTGGACCCGAAGGATGAGACATACACCAATATGCAATTCCTGGTGTTTCTCTGTGCTGTCATTCGCGCAGTTCATCTTCATGGCGACTTGCTGAGGGCATCAATTGCCTCAGCCGGCAACGATCATCGACTCGGCGCCAACGAAGCACCGCCCGCGATCATCTCGATCTTTCTTGGCGACATGTTGACCGACATGGTTGAAGAAATCGAGCGCACGATGGCGCGCAAGAAGATCAAGAAGACCACACTTGACCTTGGTGCGACCACATTACCCAATATTCCTCGCGATTCTGGTGATCGTAATCGCACCTCTCCATTTGCGTTTACAGGCAACAAGTTTGAATTTCGAGCGCCAGGCGCGTCAGCCACGGCTGCTTGGCCGAATACCGTCATCAACACCATTGTCGCCGAGTCGCTGGATTTCCTCGCCACTGAATTAGAAAAGGCCGTTGGCAAGAAGCCCACTCAGTCGAAGCTGGAAACGTCTGTGCAATCACTTTTGAAGAAAGTGATCGCTGAGCACAAACGAATCATATTCAATGGTGACAACTACAGCGATGAATGGCTGGAGGAAGCCGCCCGCCGCGGCTTGCCGAACCTGAAGGATTCGGTCGAGGCACTTCCATTGCTACGTTCCAAGAAAGCCATCAACCTGTTTAAGCGGTATGAAGTGCTCACCAAGGCGGAACTTGAGAGTCGTGTGAACATCTTCCAGGAAAAATACGCTATCCAACTGCAGATCGAAGCTGAACAAATGGTGTTGATCGCCCGACAGCAGATTCTGCCTGCGTGCCTTGAGCACCAACAGCGTATGGCGGATGCCGTACGGTCAACGGAAACTGTTGGTGTAGACTGCACTAACCTTCGCGTCGCTTTGGAAGACTACGCCGCACAACTCGATAAATTCTCCAATACGTTGGAGCAACTTAACGGTGCCGCAGACATCAATGATTTTACCGATCCTGGGAAGCACGCCAAATACATGCGTGACAAGATCGTACCGCTCATGAACGATCTTCGCGAACTCGGTGACGAGTTAGAAACTCGTACCGCAAGCGACGTCTGGCCACTACCAACGTACCGCGAGTTGTTGTTCATCAAGTAATCACCGAGCGATCCAAGCGTACATTATGGGCGTTTGGATCGCAGCCATTGGTGTAAGTCATCATGCGGCCATGCATTGATGCACTTCGCCGTCGTCATGCCGCCCTTTCGCGCGTGCTTCACGCCTTCGTCGAGACGATCGAATTGCGATGCGCGGTGAACGTCGCAGTTGATAGCAAGCAATGCCCCTGCCTGGATTGCGGCACGAATATGACTTTCGCGCAGATCAAGGCGACTCGGGTTGCAGTTGATTTCTAATGCTGTGTTGGATTCAACCGCAGCTTCAATCACGGCTGTCATATCAGGATTAAGCCCACGAACGGTGTTGATTGCACGAGCCGTGGGATGGCCGAGCACATGCACACTAGGATGGCGTACGGCCTTGACCAGCCGCTGCGTAGCCATCTCTGGCGATTGTTCTAGAACATGGTGCACTGACGCAACAACAATGTCTAACTCTGCGAGCAGCCCATCATCGTAATCAAGCGATCCATCTTCGAGAATATCAACCTCTGCTCCAGCCAAAACGCTGATATCGCCGATACGTTGCGCCGCTTCACGAATTGCAGCCAGGTGCTCACGCAACCGTTGCGGCGACAGGCCGTCGGCTTCCCGACTCGATTGAGAGTGATCCGTGACTGCAAGAGTATGCATGCCACGGTCTTTCGCATGTTCAATCAGCGCATCAATGCTTAGCTCACCATCGGTCGCGACTGTGTGCGCATGAAGCTCGGCTTTGATCTGGCCGTATTCTATCAAACCTTGATTTACACCATCTGAGGTGACATTTGCCATGCGGTGTTCTCATTGCGTGTTGCTGTCTTCAGATCATCGATCATACATTCACAACCGAGCCTCAGCTGCGCGCGCATGTCCCTCCAGCCCTTCAAGACGAGCAAAGGCGGCGGTATCTTCAATGAGCGCATTGGGTATCTGCTCAACGTGCAGCCATGTCTGTATACGTAAAAAGTTCATGACGGACAAACCACCGAAGCACCGTGCGGCCCCGCCGGTCGGAAGTGTGTGGTTCGGCCCGATCCCATAGTCACCGAATACTTCCGCCGCTCTGTCACCGATGAACATTGCACCGTAATGATGTAACTGCTTCGCGAGTTGGAAAGGTTGACGCGTTAGCAGTTGAACATGTTCAGGTGCAAGCGCGTTGCACAGTAGCGCGGCTTGTTCAATCGAATCAGCGAGCACCGCACAGCCGGTTGTGAGTGATCGGCGCGCTGTCTCAGCGGTCGACAACACTTGCAATTGTCGATCCAATTCCTCCTGCACCTTGCTAAGAACTGCAATATCTGTGCAAATTAAGAGCGGAAGCGCATCGTCATCATGCTCTGCTTGAGCCAGCAAGTCCGCTGCAATCAGCTTTGGGTCTGCAGTTTCATCGGCAAGAACGAGCAGTTCCGACGGGCCGGCAAGCATATCGATACTGACATCTCCCGCAATGTACTTCTTTGCCGCTGTAACCCAGCGATTGCCCGGACCAACAATGGCGTTGCAAGCGGGGACACCCTCAATGCCTCGAGACAACGCAGCAATCGCCTGGGCACCGCCTACAGCGAGTACGGCATTTGCCCCAGCAATGGCAGCCGAAGCCAGGATGATAGGAGTAATGCGTGGTGAAGCGATCGTCACATGCTGCACACCAGCCACACGTGCGGTGATGGCGGTCATCAAGACACTCGAAGGGAGCGGGTATCGCCCCGCAGGTGCATAACACCCGGCGTGTTCCACTGGTACGAAACGGAATCCTGCGACTCCACCCGGCACGGCACATTGCCCGTCGTGCATCGACTTTCGTTGCGCCACAGCAAATGATTCGATTCGGGCAGCGGCTCGCTCGATCAGCTCACGATGATGCTGCTCAAGCTGACGTGGCGTGTCCTCAAATGCTGTTCGCTGCAGGACCATTGGTTCGCCGGGCTGAATGTCACCATAGCGTTCGGCCCATTCGCGTACGGCCTGGTCACCACGTGTATTGACATCATCGAAAATTCTTGCCACCTTGCGTACGGTAGCGTCATCGACCGGATCATGCCGATCCGAGGTGAGTTGCTGAGGTGTGACGATTTTAAGCAGATCGCTCATGATGCAGGTTTCGCTTGAGTGTTTGTTGCTGGCTTTGCATCACCTGCGCGTCTCGTGACACGCAGCGATCGGCGGTCCAACTCTTGTTCAATGTCTGCGAGCGTGACGCCCTTGCGCTTCATGGCGATCATTGCGAAGAAAATCAAATCAGCGAATTCATGGACTACTTGTGTTTCGTCCATAGCCTCCACCAGTTCGCCCGCTTCTTCAAGCAGCTTGTTTCTGAGTAGTTCAGGGTCACTGAGCAGACGACCGACATACGACCCTTCCGGTACATGCTGTACACGCTCCGCAATCGTACGCTCAAGTGCAGCCAAGCCGTTCGCCTCGCCCCAGCACGTTGCTGTATTGTGACAAAATCCCCTGCCGTGCTGTCGGACGGTGA
>PWVT01000007.1 GCA_003562195.1 Phycisphaeraceae bacterium
GCAGGGATCGCATCGGGCTGCGGAAGGTCATCTCCGATCAGGCCGCCATTCACGAACCGGAATGGGAAGTCAATCCCGATGCGATCCCTGCAGAAGGAACCGAAGTCACGATCATCCTCGAACCCCGCTCCAGAACAGCATCCGAGCCGGAGGATGACGATCAGACCACCGAGACGAATGATGATGACTTCGGGCAACAAAAAGACAGCACGCCACGACATGTCGCGGCGTGCTGTATGAAAGTTGGTCTGTCGAGATCAGCTTCGACGACGTCGTGACGCGCCAAGACCGAACATGGCAAACAGCGCAATACCGGCAGGTGCCGGGATGATCTGAAACGCGCTGTTGAACGTCACCGAATCGCCAGCGGTCAGCGTGAAGGTGTGCTCAATGCTGATGGAGTTCATCGCGCTGGCCGGGCCGGGCTCGAACTCAAACGACTCAAAGCCAAGCGGCGCGGTCGCAGTCGGCGGGTTGGTTGCCACGTGGAACGGGTCGTTCATCAGCGTGGGTGAGACAGCCACACCATCGACATAGGCGGTGTAGATCGAGCCACCGGTCGGTGCCCAGATTTCCGCTGCGGTCCCGGGCGTGTTGGCCGTCAGGCCGCCGGTAATCGAGCCAAACATTTCCAACTGACCCGAGATTGCGCTGATCGGGGTGGTGAACGTAACCGTGAAGGTTTGCGTTGAGCCGGTCGTGTTGGTAAATGCCCATGCAGTCGTCAGCGACGGATTGCTGGTGAACGCGATGGAATCCCATTCCGCGGACCATGCGTTCCCTGCCGAAGCACCGGAAATAGCACCAGTTTCAGGATTCACTTCAAAGTCGCCTTGATTGTTCTGAGCGCTCCAGACTCCATCGCTGCCAGCGAGTTGACAGGTGATGTCAAACCCTTCCGGAAGAATGCTTCCGCCCATCGCGACAGAAGTAGCCAGTGCAATACCAAGCAGTGCTGTTGATGTGTTTTTCAAATTCCACCTCCTCGATGAAAACGAGTGCGTTTCCACTGGTTGAGATCCATTGCCGGAAACAAAAGCAACTCTCTCTCTTGTGTACAAACTAACAGCTTCTGCCGATTCAGCAAGACCATTTCTGCAAAATGAACGGAAATCCAACAATACCAATCATATTGCTAACATGCGCCGCCGGGTTCGACGATCGCCAACCGCCGCGCTGCACACAGAGCGATGGCAATGGCATCAGCTACATCCGGGGGTTGCGGCGGCTCGTAAAGGCCGCATTGCGCCATGACGGAAAGCTGCACCTGTTGCTTACTTGCGTGCCCATTGCCTGTGACCGCTTTCTTTACTTCCGTGGCGGCCAATTCATCAATATCCACCCCTCGTGATTGGCCAGCAAGCAGCACCACCCCCCTTGCGTGGCCCATCAGAATTGACGTTCGCACATGCTTGTAGTGTGAATAAAGCTGTTCCACAACCATGCGCTGCGGCTGAAGTTCATCCAGAACCTGGCAGAGATCCTCGTGCAACTGCGCGAGCCGGTGCGACATCGATGCCCCCGCCTTCAATCGAAATACGCCCGCCTCCACCAATGTCGGCTCGCTGTGCAGGGAGCGATCGCCTTCGGCAAGATCGACGCAGCCGTAGCCCGTGAGCTTCAAGCCGGGATCAATGCCGAGGATTCGCATGGCTGCATGATACGGCACAATGCGAAGTTCACCGCACCGCAATGTTGCCGCTGCGTTCGTAACATTCAGAATGATCCGGCTCTGTGATGATCACCACGAACATCGCCATCGACTGGTGGATGCGGAACGTCTGCAGCTGCGCCAACACGACGCTGAGAAGCAGCCGATCAAACCGCACGCGGATCGCGTGCAAATCGCGTCGGAGGAATCGTTTCCGGCCAGCGATGCACCGGGGTACGGGTCGTGTCATGCGTGAACGCGCCTGCTGCAGTGCGGTGCGACCGCAATGAAATGAGCACCCTAGTTTTCCACGATGCGCATGATGCGACCATCACTGCTACCGCGCCCATCGAGCCGCTCAAACGCACAGAGGTACAGTTCACCCGCTTCATCCTCGCCGAACGATGTAACGTGTGGCCTTCGAGTGCCGGGGAGAATCTCGCGGTTGGCGGTCACCTTGCCATCTTCATAGCGCACCGCCCAGATGCGCCCGGTGACGTAGTCGGCATAGATGTAGGCCCCTTGCAGCTTGTCATGACTGGGGCTGCGCGACACATACCCGCCGGTGATGGACTTGCCCTGGCGGTGGGAGTACTCGATTACCGGGTCGATCATCGGGCCGTCGCCGGCCAGTTCGATGCTGCTGTCGAATGGCTGTGAGCCCTCGGTTCTGCTCCAGCCGTAGTTGCCACCGCGCGTGATGACATACACGGCTTCCCATGCATCCTGGCCGACATCCGCTGCCCACAAGTCCCCATTGTCACGATCAAAGCTCATGCGCCACACATTCCGCAGGCCGATAGCCCAGATTTCGTCCTTGGCATCTTCATCATCGACAAAGGGATTGTCTGAAGGAATGGCGTAAGGGAGATCCTCGTCGCGTGCATTCACATCAATTCGGATGATCTTGCCCAACAAGCTTTGCATGTTTTGGCTGTAGTTGCGCGGATCGTTCGCTGCACCGCCATCACCGATGCTTACATACAAATAGCCGTCAGGACCAAACTTCACAGTCGCGCCGTTGTGGTTGCCCCATGGTTGATCCACCTCTAACAGCACCTGTTCTGAATCCGGGTTGGCTTGATTGCGATCATCGTCGGACACGGTAAAGCGTGAGAGCACTGTGCGACGATCACGCCGATCGCCTGCGCTGTACCACACATACAAGCGGCCGTTGTCTGCATATTGCGGATGAAACGCGATGGAGAGCAGCCCCTCCTCGTTGTGACCCATGAACACGCGATCGCGGATATCCAGAAACACATCGAACTGCGACACGCTGCTGTTGTTTTCAAAAACCACCACACGGCCGTGTTGTTCGATGACGAACAATCGATCGCTTCCATCACCCGCATGCGTGACTTGCACTGGCCGATTGAATGTCAGGTTCGGAAACGCAGGCGAGAGCGAAATCGTCGGCAGCTCGCCTTCGTCGACCGGGCTGGTGCGATCAACCGTCACCGTCCCACCACCAGAAGACTGGTCAGCACATGCGGCTGCACCACTAGCTGCCACGACCGCAATGATGAGGACGGATGAAAACGTGTGAAGGAACGGTGACTGGCGCATGAAAACTCCCTTTCAATGATGCCTCAGTGTTCTCAACATACTACCGGCGGCGACGGCTGGCGGTCCGAAATCGTGCGAATCATTCCACAAACGAGCCGCTGGTGATGGTGCCATCGTGATCAATCTCCACCCAGCTTGCGCCATCACGAATGGTGACATACCGCTGCACGTCGGCCAGTTCGTCGGCCCAACGATCGCGCATGAAGCGGGCACGGCCGGTGGATTGCAGTACGATGCGCGGCTGAAGTTCTCGGATAAACTCCGAGGCAAGCTCGTTGTAGCTGCCGTGATGCGGCAACTCGACAACATCGGCGCGCAGTGATGAAACGCTCGGCATGAGGCGGGCCATGCCTTCGCGATCAAGATCACCAGTCAGCAGGACGTTCCGCCCAGCGACAGCAACATCAATGACCATCGAGTGCTCATTGTCACGTGCGTAGAGGTGCGGGTCGGCATCGGGGTGATGCCACGTCAAATGCATGGCTCCCCACTGCTCACGATGCCCGGCGACGACCTCCTGCATCGCCACACGGCGCTGCGCCAGGCCGTCTGTCAGATATGCCACCGCACTGTGCGGACGTTGCTTGGCAGTATCAATAAACTGCGGCGTGACCAGCACACGCGGAACATTGAACTCATCCACCAATTCCAACACTGCAGAGTAATGATCGAGGTCCGGATGGCTGATCGCAATGGCGTCGATCGAGCGCACGTTCAGGTGACGCAACGCTGGAACGATCCATCGCCGACCTGCATCCAGACTCGTGTTTGAACCGGCATCGAAGACAAACGTCTTCCCTTCACTGCGCAGCACGATACACGTTCCATCACCCACGGCGATCATGTCCAGTCTCAGTGCTGGCCGGGTGTGAATCGGCAACAGGGGCCAGAACAACCACACCGACAACACTGCAAGTGCACTCGCTGTGATGCGCCAGTTTACACCCTCGCGGCGGATTCCCCAGCAGGTCACAAAGCCCAGGGCCACCAGCGTCCACATCACACTGCCGAAGGGCACGTGCCAGCTTGTCATGGGGAGTGAATCGAATGCCTGCACGATTGCGATCATCGTCTCGGAGACGATCGTCAACGGAATGCCCAACACCACCGCGATGCTGGGCAGCACGAGTGAGAGCAGCATCTTGGCGTACCCGATTGCAAGGATCACTGCGACAATCGGCACGCCAAGCACGCTGAGCGGGATGCCGAACGTAGACACAAGTCCGAAGTGATGAATCACGATGGGGGTAGCGACCATCCACGCCACTGCAGCCGTCGCCAATGCGCCGCGCCCCCACTGACCAATCATCTGCGCGGTTGATGCTGCTTCAAGGTCCGGCCGGCCGAACCATCGCTCGCGCACGATCGGCTGAAGGAAAATCAATCCCAATACCACGCCGAAACTGAGCTGAAATCCAGCAGTGAACAGTTGTTCCGGCCTCCACAGCAACAGCCCGATGCCGCTCAGCGCAACCAGCCCGCCGACGTGCAAATTGCGACCAAGCACAATCCCCACGCATGCCGCGATCGTCATGATCCCCGCGCGCTGCACCGGTAACCGAACTTCAACCAGCATTAGATATCCGAGTACCACTGCGATGATCAGCCAGCCATGCCACTGTCGATCGTGTCCGGCCAGGCGCGCCAACGCCAACACCAAGCCAGCGAGGATGCCCAGATGCAAACCCGAAATGGCCATGAGATGCGCCAGCCCAACACGGCGAAACGATTCACTGATGCCTTCAAGATCCGGTTCGCGCTGGCCAAGCAGCAGGGCCTTGAGCAGCGCATCGCGGTGCGTCGACTCCACCTGTGGCAGATCGGCCAGGAGTTGTCCGGCGGCGCGTCGACGCACAGTATCGCGCAGGTCATACCACGCGTTCATCACACCGCTGCGCGTTGCCGGCGTTACGTGCACCAACCGCCGATCCGGCACCACAAGCAAGCCCGCCTGTCCCAAAGCTCGCGCATACGCCTGCACGTCAAACTCGCCGGGGTTGAGCGGCCTGTGTATAGGGACAAGGTGTCCGTGGACCGTCACGCGGTCGCCAGCGCGAAACGGCGCGATGGCGTCATCAAGCTTGACATAGACTCTGCCGGAGATTTTCACATGCTCCCCGTTGCGCGTCAGCAGGTGGTCAACGCGCATGGGAAAAAACGTGCTAGGACTTCGATAGTCGAATGCCGCCAGCGAACCGCCAGTCCGTCTGCGAAACTCAGGTGTGGCAGTGGCAACGCCTTCAGCACGGACCATCACGGATTGCTCACCGAGCCACGCAGCCAGATCATTGGCGGGGACATGATGATGCCGATACGTTACCCATGCTGCGGAAAAACACAGCGTGGCAATGCATGCGCAACCGATTGCAACGCGCGGCCAGCGGATCCGTACACCTGATCCGAGCACCACAAAAGCTGCTGCGACTGCCAGCCACGGCACAATGACCTCGTGCTTTGCGCCCACGGCAATGCCCACAGCAAAAGCCCCAGCGAGAATCAACGCTGGCGGCACTCGGGCATGGCGCATTGACAGACCGGCTTCATCGCGATCAAGCGGCCCGGATTGCCCCGCCACCTTCGGCATAGTGTCAATCGTCGGTTGTCAGTCGTATTTTGACAAGCGATTGGCTCGCGACTGCCCCCAGCGACCGGGGGTGATACCATGCTGGCCGGATCGCCCAACTCACCGTATCTCGTTTGCTCACGCACCACTCATGGCCACTCGCACACCAATTGTCGGCGGCAACTGGAAGATGAACACCACCCGCGCCTCGGCCGTCTCGCTCGCAGAGACCGTCGCGACGTCATGCCGCGAACACACCGCCACGTGCGATGTTGTCATCTTCCCACCGTTTCCATATTTGTCAGCCGTCGGCGAGGCCCTGGGCGATAGTGGCGTGCAACTTGGGGCGCAGGATGTTTATCACGAGTCCGACGGGGCGTTCACCGGTGAGGTTTCGACGGCCATGCTGCGCGATATAGGTGTGAACGCGGTTATTCTCGGACATTCAGAACGTCGCCATGTCATCGGCGAGGACGATGCACTGATTCATCGCAAGTTGCTCGCGACGCTCGAAGCCGATTTGCTGGTCATATTCTGCGTTGGTGAAACACTCGAACAGCGAGAAGCCGGCCAGACCGAAACCATCGTTCTCGGGCAGCTTGAATCGGGGCTGACCGACGTGCCGGCATCACGGCTGGTACAGATGGTCATCGCGTACGAGCCGGTCTGGGCCATTGGCACCGGCCGGACGGCCTCACCCGAGGACGCCCAGGCCGTTCACGCGTGCATTCGCACAGCGGTGGCAAGCCGCTATGATGATGTAACTGCCGATTCGCTGCGGATTCAATACGGCGGCTCGGTCAAGGCGGACAACGCCTCGGCCTTGTTTGCACAGCCGGATATTGATGGCGGTCTGATCGGCGGGGCGTCGTTGGATGGTGGAGCGTTTGCCTCCATCGTGCGTGAAGCATCACGCATCAGCCATGGGGCATCGGCGTAAGATGGCTCGTTGCAGAACTCCGTTTGACCGATACCACCCGTGCGGATCTTCCGCTGGCCGACACTTGGAACCTGATACCGACTCTCGACCATGAACACACTGTTTCTTCTTCTGACAATTTTCTTCGTCATCGTGTCTGTCGCGATGATTCTGATCATTCTCGTTCAGCGACCACAAGGCGGCGGGCTGGCTGGCGCTTTTGGTGGAGCTGGCGGCGGCGGTTCCGAAACGGTCTTTGGCGGTCGCGTGGGCGACGCGCTGACATGGGCCACCGTGGTCGCCTTCGTGGCGTATCTCGGCATTGCCGTTGCATTGAACAAGGTCGATAGCGATCCTTCGCAGATCGCGGCGGACCCGGACACGCCGATGCTTGAGCCACTGCCCGGCGATGGGCCGGATTCACCCGCTCCAACACCCGGTGAGTTGCCGCAGCAGCCCGGCGATTTCCAGATTCAACCGCCTGTCATTGAGCCACCCGATGAGCTTGAGGATGATGACGCCTCTTCTGATGAGGAGTCGGACACCGACGACGTTGAAGAGGATGAAGAAACCACTGCGTCGTCTGAGATGCCGGAGTAAGTCGATGATTCGATCGATGACGGGATTCGGCGCCGCCTCGACGAGCGTCGATGGCGCGCATTACTCCGTTGAAGTGCGCTCGCTGAACAACAAGTATTTCAAAGCCCAGATTCGGCTTCCCGATGAACTGCAGGGCCTTGAAGCGGAATTGGATGCTGCTTTGTCACACCGATTCAGCCGCGGAAGCGTCTTGCTCACCGTTCGCTTCGCTGACAGTTCCGCCAATGCAGCGGCCGAAGTCAACATCCACGCCATTGAGCGTTATCTCGATCAGATCCTGCAAGTTCCAGGCCTTGACCACGACTCGACCCGCGTGGACATCACCGCCATGCTCACCCTGCCCGGCGTCGTCGTGGCTGGGTCAGGCGAGAAATTGCTCGATCGCGCCCGGCCGACGCTGTTGAAGCTCCTTGAACAGGCGTGTGACTGTCTTATGGCCATGCGCGATCGTGAGGGTGAGATGCTGCACCAGGAGTTGCACAAGCACTGCGCGGTGATCCGTTCGCACCTAGAGGTCATCGTCGAGCGCGTTCCCATCACCGTGGACATGTACCAACAACGGTTGCGCCAACGCATCAACACCCTGCTGGCTGACACAGGCACAACCGTCCGGGACGAGGACCTCATCAAGGAAGTTGCGTTCTACGCAGAGCGTTCCGACATCGCTGAGGAAGTCGCCCGGCTGGAGGGACATCTGGCCCAGTTCGCGGAAATCATCGATTCCGAGGGCGATGATCCTTCAGGCAGGACGCTTGAGTTTCTCAGTCAGGAACTGTTGCGCGAAGCCAACACCATCGGCAGCAAGTGCCTCGATGTGGAGATCAGCCGTCGGATCGTCGAAATCAAGGGCGGAATCGACCGCATTAAGGAACAAGTGCAGAACGTTGAGTAGCATTGTGCTCAACGGGGCTGTGAAAGCGAGCAGGACATGCCGGCACTTCACTCTATTTCAGCAGCGTTGCTCGCCGCATTGATCACGTGCGCACCTGTCTCGGCCCAACAGCAGCAAGACCGTGAAGCCAGGCCCGGTGGGGTCATGATCGTGATCGAGGGCCAACAAGTGATCGTCAACGGCAACGTTCGCGGTATGACCAACAGTGACCTGCTGCCCACTTCGCAGCAGGTGCGCGCAATCACCATTGATGATCGCGTGCGCGAACTGGTGCAACAGCTTGACGAGCCGGACTTCACCAAACGAGAAGACGCCACAAGTGCGCTGATTGATCTTCGCGTCGAAAACGTCCAGTTCTATGCCATGCTGGAACATGGCGAATTGTCGGCTGAGCAGCGTCACCGGCTTCTCGGTGCACTGCGCGAACGCATTGTTAATGCACCACGCGGAGCACTTGGGATTCAAATGGATGTTGGCCCGCGGGCGGCGATGGACCGCATCGGTGTGACGATCATTGATCTCATCGCAGGCATGCCCGCCGAGCGCGTGCTACGCGTCGGCGACCGCATCACACACATTGCTGACGAACCCGTCTTCTCATCCGACGATCTCATCGCACTGGTGCAAGGCCGCCGCCCCGGCGATGTCATCGACTTGACGGTGCAGCGTCCACTGCGCAACGACGCAGGGCAGCCGATTCGTGATGACAATGGCGACCAGCAGTACGATACGCTGAAAATCGAAATGGAACTTGGCGATGCGGAGCGACTCAACGACCCGCGCAATCCTGCCTCGCACACGCGCCTAGACCTCGACCGTCGCCGCGAAGTAGCCGCTGCGGAGCAGCGATACGGCGACATCGCCAGGCCCATCCAAATTGCTCAACCCTGACTGGTGCTACCAGACCATCGTCACGAGCATCACGATGACTGTCACCAGCAAGAGCGTGAGAATCAACGCAAACGCAAGCTTTGCAGCCAACGGCATGCGACCCGGTTCGCGCAGCGGCAGTTGATCCTCACGCTGCCCCACATCCACTTCATCCCAGTCAATATCCACCGAATCCTCAATGTTCTGTTTCAGTGCAGCGCGGGCAGCTTCCAATTCGCTTTCGCGCACCTGAACCGGGACGCGCATGAATCGGGTGTTCAGCGGCAAGGCGCTGTAGGCGCTGCCAAACGCGAATGCCTCGATGCCAGCATTGGCAAGAATCGAAACGATCATGTTCGCCTCGAACTCGGTCTTGGCCTGCGCGAGCGTGACCAGTCTGTCTGACGTGGGTTCATTCATGGGGTACTTCAATTCTATGCGTTCAGAGCTTCATTGATGCGGCCATGCGCTCAGCATCCTCAGGACCGAAGCTACCTGCTGAGCTTTGCACCTGCCAATCGGTGACACGACTTGCATCAATGCGCATCTGCTGACCGCGCTGCATCGCTGCGCCAACAGGAGTATTGAGAAGCGTTCCGAGCGCAATGTCGCCATCAAAGCCCGTCAGTTCAAACCATACGTGCTCATGCCGCGGCTGCTCCGGCTGTGTGTCAATAGCGATCGCCACCTTGACCAGTAGCGTTGCATCGGCTTCACCTGATTCAACAGCCGCGTACGCGTTTCGGAAACTTGCCCAGCGGCTGCGCGCCAGCGCCGCTTGTCGCTGGCCGGCGCGGTGCGTCATGTACAGCGCCGCATGGCCGCTTTGCAGTTGGCGGATGACCTGCTCTGGCCAGGTCCAGACTTTGCGATACGTTCCCTTCTGCTCCACGGCGCACACCACTGCGCGCACGCCGGCATGACCGATGTTGTGCTCGCCTTGACGGTCGGACTCACCGCCAGGTACCCCCTGTTCGAGAAATGGAGCGACGCTTTCCCACGGCTGGAACGTTACGGCCAGATCAACACCGATTTCATACACCTGCTCGGGCTGGCTCGGCCGTTGCTCTAACGTCATCTCGGCAATGTCATTAAGCAACATCGCTGCTGCAGAAGCATCGGCTGTGGGCACTTCGAGCATTTCCAGTTCCGGCAGACCACACCGCCACAAGCCGTGCGTGTGCAACCACACGCGTGGGTTCGTGACGGTCTCGCTCGATTGCTGCTGCACCGCCTGAATCGTCCACAAACCATCTGCGGGTGGTTCGATGTCATTCTCGGCGAGGTACGTTCGTTGCAGTTCCGCGCGGTCGCGCCAGATTGATGTATTGATATCCAGAATTGCCGGCACGATCGGCAGCGCGCCGGCGATCGTGCGCATCAGCACGTGATGACTGGTCACTGGGTCATCTTGATCGAGCATGGTTTCTATGCCGAGCACCCAGTGACACCCAGCCGCTGCGGGCGGATGATCCGCTCCCTCTCGGGCCGGCTCGGCCCAGACCATGATGGGATAGGCCAGACCTTCAGTGTCGGGCAGCTTGAGTGCTGCGGTCCATTGAATCTCCGGCGCATCAGTGTCGAGTTCATCCAACACCTGCACGTCTTGACCGAAATGCCGACTCAACGCAGCGACGATCTCATCGAGAACCGGCGGCTGCGATCGCGGCCATGCAGCGATGAGATTCGTCGGCTCCGGCTGCGGCAAGGCCCACGCCTCATCAATCGGCGATTCAAGTTGGACATCATCCTCGTATTGCACGGGTGCAATGGTACCGCCCCCGGGCGTTTCGGGTCGCGTGCGTTGCAGTATCACCATGCAGGTAGAGCGCCGCTACCATCCAATGGGCCCGGAGGGACTCGAACCCTCACGTCTCTTTCGAGACAGCGGATTTTAAGTCCGCTGCGTCTGCCAATTCCGCCACAGGCCCGTGCGCTCCATTGCGCTCTAATTGCTGATTTCTGCCTAAATCTAGGCGTTTTTGAGTTTGACCATCTTCGAGCGATTCTGCAGCAGAACGCACTGAATCAAAATGGGCGCGCTGCAAATTTGTGTCCATTTTGGCCGGCGTGTCATCCGTGCCTGTTAGTCGTAGCTGCTTGACTTGGAACATTTCAAATCGCTGCACCGTCGTAGC
>PWVT01000093.1 GCA_003562195.1 Phycisphaeraceae bacterium
TGATCGCGTTCGCCACCGCTCTGCGCGTGTTCGGGATGCCTGCCTTGGTTCATCGGGTCTTTTGTTCGAGCCATTGCTTGTCCTCCCGGAGTGTGCGGTGGGTGCGTTTGGGCACCACCGACGCTCGTTTGAGTGTGCTGATTCCCTTCTGGACGAAGATGTACCCCACCACTGCAACCACGACGCCCACCAGCAACGGTGCGACCCACAGTGCGTGGACATCCGCCATGCCGCCTTCAATCAGGCCGAACAACACGCCAAACGTCGCTGCAAGAAGCAAGAACAAGAAGCCCGCATACGCAATGAACCCACCCACTGCTATGTACACCGCATTGCGGGTCCACTTGCTGAACTTCTCCGTCATCTCCGCTTTGGCTAATTCAACCTGCTGCCGCGCCAGCAGCGTTGCTTCATCGCGCAAATCACGAAACAAATCTGCCACCGAGCGACTGTCGCGGCGTCGGTGCTGTTCGTGCGTTCGCTGGGCACGCTCGCCGTGCTCCCGTTCGTCGTCGTAGTCACGATGATCGCGATCATCATCTTCATAACGCTGTCGGTGGGCGGCTGAGCCGCGATGTTCCTGAATCATTGGTCCACCTCACGCTGCTTGTGTTGACCTGAAGTCGATTCCCTCGACTGCGGGTGTGACTGGCCGGGTTGCCTGCCGGGTTCATCACCTGCGTCTGATTCGCCTGATCGCTGGTACTCGCTGGCTTTGGCGGATGTGCCGCTGGCCTGGCCCGCTATTCCCTCGGAAGATCTCGGCATACTGCCCTGACTTGGCTTACTGGAAGAAGATGTGGCAGCCGTTCCCGGCGACACCACTGTGGGGACGCCGCGCTGCGGGTTGCTGGGTTGACCGTACTGTGATGAGGATCCGCGCGAGGGGTTATCTATTCGCGAAGGCGAACTGGACGATTCAAAATCACCGGATTTGCCAGACTCATCCGAGGGATTGGCTGCCTTGAGAAAACGTGCAGCGGCCATCCCGACCAGGAACATTCCGCCAAGGAAAATGTGCGGCTGTCGTCGGGCAAAGCGTTCGATGTTGCTCAACATGTCCTCCACCGGCACCTCGTCCACGTAATCAGCGGCCTCGTCCAGACGCTCGCTGAGCGCTTCGGTGTACTCGGCGACCCCTTCGTTGTTTTCCTCTTTGAGCTTTCCTGACGCGGCGCGCAGGGCTTCGCACACGTGATGCAGGGTCTCGGCAAGATTGTGCTTTTGCCGCTCAAGCACAGTTCGGCCGCGCTGTTTGACGTCTTCACCCATGGAATGCATGTGTTCCTTGAGTCGTCCTGCACCGACTTCGGCGGCTTCCTGAGCCTTTTCAGCCGTACGTTTGCCCTCATGACGGGATTCTTCGGGACGATTCGGATCATTTGAGATCATGCTTTTCACTCCACAACGATGCTTCGTGGCTAGGACGGCGTGTCCGCCACGTTCGGGGCCGGTTTGAGTATTGTTGGAAGCGAGCGCAGTGCCAATCACTAGGGGAGCAGTCCGATTCGGACGTTGGACAGTTCGCGTATCGGTTTGGGCGCGCACACCGGCAGTGCAGGCGGGCGACACACTGACTTTTTTCAATCTTTATTTAGCCCGACGTTTCCGGAAATGCGGCGGGGACGCTGGCGAATATGCCGCTGCGTGCGCGCCGGCGTGGCCGAAGCCACCTCAATACGGGAGGCGCAGCGCACGCATGTTTATGTCCAGCAGACCAGCACGATCCCGGGCCGCACTAAAGCGCCGCGGCTGCAATGCGATGGAAACGGATGCTCTGTTGATTGAGCTTCTGAACGATCGGCCACCGGCCAAAAACCCCCGATTTTTTTCAAACGTCAGCGAGGGTTCATCACACCGCGTGCTTGCTCGGCTCGGATTTCGGCTTCGAGTTCGGCTTGGTTTCAGCGGTCAGCTTTGGCGGCGCTTCCGGGTTGGCGCGACGGTCCTTGGCTGCGACCCGCTCCGGCGACGGGCGGCGGATGTCGCTGGCCAGGCCGATCATGCCCATCAGGCGGATGATCAGGTAGCTGGAGTCAAACTGCCACCATCGCAGGCCGTGTGCGGCACTGGTGGGAAACGCGTGGTGGTTGTTGTGCCAACCCTCACCAAAGGCAAGGACGCCGACGATCAGGTTGTTTCGGCTTTCATCGCTCGTGCGAAACGGCCGCTGCCCCCAGATGTGGCACACGGAGTTGACACTCCATGTCACATGATGCACGAGGAACACTCGTACAAGTCCGCCCCAGAGAAAGCCCAGCAGCACGCCCATCCAGCTCATGGTCAGCAGGCCACCCAGCAGCGCGGGCAGCAACAGACCGATGATGACCCAGAGCAAAAACTGGTCATTGATCTTCCGAACCAGGCGGTCCTTGCGCAGGTCCTGAACGTACCGCCCAAGGCCGCGAATCGGCGGGTCAAACATCCAGCCGCCGTGCGCGTGCCACGCGCCTCTGATCACGCCCCAGAGACTGTCGCCGTGGGTGTGCGGCGAATGCGGATCGTCGTCATGATCGCTGTGCTGATGGTGCTTGCGGTGGGTGGCGACCCACTCCATCACCGGCCCCTGCACCGCCATCGAACCCAACACACCAAGCAGATAGACCACCGGCCGGGGCGCTTTGAACGAGCGGTGGGTGAACAGTCGGTGATAGCCGATGGTGATGCCCAGACCGGTCGCAATGTACATGCCGAGCATCAGCCCGAGGTACATCCAATTGAACGCGACACCCCAGGTCAGGATGATCGCAGTGATCAATCCAAGAAATGGGACAACGATGGCAATCAGATTCGCAATCTGGAACTTGATCGAGGGCTTGTGATACACCTCGGCTTCCGACGGATGATCTGCTTTGCAGGCGGGAAGAGTGGAAGTGGACGTCGTGGTCATAATGCAGTCATGCAAAAAAGAAA
>PWVT01000078.1 GCA_003562195.1 Phycisphaeraceae bacterium
ACCGGCCAGGGTTTCATGATGGCCTTCCAGGCAGGCGGGCCGCACGCGCAGGATCGCGGCCTTGAAGCCGTCGCCTACGCCTATGAAGAAATGACTCGTCACCCCCGGAAGACGACATGGCGCAAGCAGGTGAGCAAGACGGATTTCATCACACTCGAAAAGACCTTCCGCATCGTGCCGCGCGGCGTGTCGGCTGTCATCGCCTGCTCCACCTTCCCCACGTGGAACAGCTACCCCGCGATCTTCGCCTCACTTGCAACCGGCAACGCCGTCATCGTCAAGCCACATCCCGGCGCGATCCTGCCGCTGGCGATCACCGTTGATGTCATTCGTGATGTGCTGGCAGAACACGGCTTCGACACCAATCTCGTCACCCTCGCGACTGACACTGTGGACAAACCCATCACCAAGGACCTCGTCACGCACCCGGATGTGCGCATCGTTGATTACACCGGCGGCAGTGAGTTCGGCGAATGGGTTGAGAACAACGCCAAGCAGGCCGTCGTCTTCACCGAAAAAGCAGGCGTCAATTCCGTCATCCTCGACAGCATCGGCGAAGCTGGCAATACCAACATGAAAGCCGTCAGCGGCAACCTCGCGTTCACGCTCTCGCTCTACTCCGGCCAGATGTGCACCACCAGCCAGAACATCTTCATCCCGCGCGATGGCATCGAAGTTGATGGCGAGCACAAATCCTTCGATGAAGTTGCCCAGTCCATCGTCGGCGGGGTCAACTGGTTCCTCGGCGAACCCGCCCGCGCTGCGGAAGTGCTCGGCGCTGTCCAGAATGAAAACACCGCCAAGCGCGTGCAGCAGGCCGTCGCAGATGGCGGCGAAGTGCTGCGACAAAGCGATTCAGTCACCAATGAGATGTTCCCCGAAGCGCGCACCTGCTCGCCGGTCATCATCAAGGTCGATGCCGCAGACCGCAAGCTCTACATGCGCGAGATGTTCGGCCCGATCGTGTATCTCATCGCGACCGACTCAACCGAGCAAAGCATCGAACTGGCCCGCGAATCGGCTGAAACCCTCGGCGCCATCACCTGCGCTGCGTACTCAACCAACGACGATGTGCTGGCGAGAATCGAAGACACGATGACCAACGCCGGCGTGCCGGTTTCGTGCAACCTCACCGGCCAGATCTTCGTCAATCAGTCCGCAGCGTTCAGCGACTTTCACGTCAGCGGCGCCAACCCCTCCGGCAATGCAACGCTCACCGACGGCGCATTCGTGTCCAACCGCTTCCGCGTGGTGCAAAGCCGCGTGCCGGTGAAGGCGGCCCCCGGCGTTGAAGCCAAGCCGGAACCGGCGAAGGCGAAGGCATGAGCATTCTAGAGCATGGCTGTGCGCCTCGCGGCACCTGCTCTGATCGTTGAATAGATCGAGTCAATCGTCTAATGAATGACGAATACATTCGATGATCCATCGCATGAACGAAACATGCGATTCGTGATCTTTCTCTGTCACGATGTACGGACCGAGTGCGCACGCCATTGCGAGGGATAGCAGGAGTTCCTCAGGTGAGTTCGATTGATTCGTGTTGTTCATCTGAAAATCTTCGCGATGCTTTGCGAGCAGGTTACCCACACGGTCTTGATACTCTTTTCCCTACTGTTCGTTGAAGTAAGGTGCGGGATTGTACGTGTCGGAGAATCGCAGAATCTCCCGCAGTTCCGCATCGGGGGGAGGTAGTTGATCAGACGAAACTAGTTGCATTGACGGTGGCATCATAGGGTCCTCTCCTGGGTCGACGAAAACGAAGTGTTGTGCGAATTGTACGCGGCCACGCGATCCACCACGGAGGATCATCGTGAAGCCAGCCGGTGTCGTGTCGCCTCGTGGCCTTCCGCTTGCGGCTCCAAGCCTCGGTGGCTCTGTTTCTGTGGTCGGGGGATCTGTTTCCGGGGGCGGAGGTTGTGCATCCGGCGTCGGATGCTCCGGCACTGGAGCCGGAGGTTGAACCATCGGCTCCGGAGACCGAACCATCTGCTCCGGAGACTGAAGCATTTGCTCCGGAGGTTCGTTCTCCGGAGCAAGAGGCGCAAGCAACGGACGCGGAGACACCGCCATCCGAGCAAATGGCGATGTGTTCTGGCTTTGAGTCCGAGAAAACAGTGCGCTACGCCGCAGAAACTGGCGATGACGAGAACGGCTGTGCCGCGCGCCCAGTCACCTTCGAACGTGCCTCCTGCAACCTCACTCGCCAGACCTTCGTCAAACAGTTCATAAAGCCGCGACCGGTGGTCGCGCGGGAGTGGTCATTTTCGTCGCAACCGCTGCTTGGCGAGCAGCCGTTGGTCGTATCCCGTATTGCGCGTGCATACTCGTTGCTGACGCTCCGTGTTCGACATCGGTGGCGCGGGTTGTAACATTGTGTTGCCGAAGGTTGTGTTGCCATTGGCGGGTGCAGTGAGCGCCTCCGATCGCGATTCAATAGAAAATGACGAGGAGCAACCATTGCGACGATACCTTCTCAGCGGAATCATTTTTGTAGGCGGTGTACTTATTGGCGGGATCGCGGTCGGGGCGATTGTGAGCCGGGTTCAGCTTGATTGCCATGACAGGTGGTACTATGTCGCCGTACACGAGTGTGCTCAGCGTGTGGGGCATGGCGGCTTCGTCCACCTCAATGAGATGGAGAGCGCTTCGAAGCGGATCGATCAGGCCATCATGTACCAAATGGCAGGGCTTATCCACGGTCCAGTCTCCGGCCGCGACATCACCGATCGGGAGGCCTTCACGCTTCGACTCATCCGCACGTACATGGAGTTTCATCCCGATCGGTTTGAGGAGATTCTCTCAGACCCGATGCTCGACGCATTTCCGCCACTTTCGATTGAGGAGATGGAAGTGGGATGCGCGGAAACTGGCGTGTGCGAAGGCGAGATGCTCACGATGATGCTTCGGTTACACGCCAGAACTGCGCCGCCAGTTGAGGAACCATAAGTGCGAAGCGAGAGGGTGGTGACGAAGCCCTGGAGAGTTCTCAATGCTTGTGCGTCGGCCCGACGTTGTTGACCGTCCCAGCGCGATCAGTGGTCGCGGTTTTATGTTGTCATGAAAGCGCGGCCAAGACCCTGCGTGCTGTGCGATGGGCAGTATCTGGTTGTTACTGAGCTTCATCGCGATCAGCGTCGTCATCTGCATCGCGCACAAGTTGCGTGCCGGGTGAGTGTGTCGGCTGCTGGATGAAGTGGCGCACGAAAAATCGCGCGCCGAGATTGCGAGCGTGCGGCCCGAGGCCGTGAGCGCGGTTGGGGTACATCATCAGCTCAAAATCCTTGCCTGCCTGATGCAGCGCATCGATCAACTGCCATGCGTTGGACGGGTGCACGTTGTCATCGACCATGCCGTGGAGAATCAGCAAGTGCCCTTCGAGCTGATCGACATACGTCAGCACCGAACCGGCATCGTAGTTTTCGAGGTTCTCCTCCGGCGTGCGCATGAAGCGCTCGGTGTAGATGGTGTCGTAGTTTCGCCAGTCGGTCACAGCCGCATTGGCGACCGCTGCGTGGAAGACCTCCGGATACTTCACCAGCCCCAGTGCAGCGAGATAGCCGCCATAGGACACCCCGTAAATCCCCACACGATCACCGTCGATGTAGGGCCTTTGGACAAGATGATGCACGCCATCCACCTGGTCCTTCATATCAACGATGCCGAGCTTGAGATACGCTGCGTCTTTGAATGCCTTGCCGCGATTTGCAGTGCCGCGGTTATCGATGCTGGCGATGATGAAGCCGAACTCACTGAGCGGCTCCGCAGGACGGTATGTGTTGCGCACACGCTGCGAGAGCGGCCCGCCGTAAACGTTGATCAGTAGCGGATAGCTTCGCTCGGGATCGAAATCAGTGGGCTTGTGCAGTGAACCGTACAGCGTTGTCTCGCCGTCTTCTGCTGAAAAGGAAAACAGTTCCGGCTTCGTCCAGCCGAGTTCGGCGATTCGCTCGCGGTCCGGCTCGGCAAGTGCGGCGATCACTTCGCCATCGCGATCGTGCAGTCGCGTGATCGGTGGCTCGGAAAGCGATTCGCCACGCGCGATGAACCAGTTACCGCACGGAGAAACGCTGACGGTGTGGTTCAAAGGTTCCTGCGTCAGTCGCTCCTGGTCGGTGCCATCGAGATTGACACGATGAAGCTGGATGTTGAGCGGGTTCTCATCGCTGTAGGCGGTGTAGAACAGGACACCGTTGTCTTCGCAGACGAGCTGAATCGATGCTGCGACGTACTCACCGTGTGTGATGGGGTTGAGCTTGCGGCCGTCAAGATGGCGCAGTTCAAACTGTTGCCAGCCGGTGCGTTCGCTGGCCCAGATGAACCGCTCCCCGCATTCCAGGAACCGCATCGTCGGCCAGTTGTCCTGAAACGTCTGCTGGGTTTCGGTGACGATCACACGCGACTCGCCGGTGACGGCATCGGCCCGAAGCACTTCCAAAGTGTCCTGGCGACGATTGAGGCGGCTGAAGAGAAGTTCATCGCCGTTGGGCGTCCAGCGGATGTTGTAGATGTACTGATCGGTCTCATCGCCCACATCGATACTGGTGCGCTCGTCGCTTTCGAGGTGGTACACCCACAACCGAGCGATTGGGTTGGGCTCGCCGGCTTTGGGATAGCCCTCAAGCATGAGTGTACTGCGAACGTCCGTCAGGCCGCCGGTGAGGTAGTAATCCGGCACATCTGTTTCATCCAACTCATAGAAAGCGAGCATGGATGAATCGGGCGACCACCACATGGCATCGTTCTGCCGCAGTTCCTCGCCATATACCCAACTGGCTTTGCCAAAGCGGTGCTTGCGGGTGCCGTCTGTGGTGATGGTGATGCTGTCGCGGTCGTCTTCTGCATCATCGTCAGAGAGAGGTTCGATGATGACGTTCCAATCCACACACTTGGCGAGCCATGTGCCGCACGGAGATTGTTCTTCATCGCGCTGCCGGCCGCGCAGCCATCGGCTTCGCGCTGATGTGCCGCCGGACGCCAGCCGCTCGTCTTCATCGATTTCGCGCAGCTCGTGCGTGTTCAGATCGAACAGAAATGAATCACCTCGACGTGTGAAAGTGACGACCGCACCATCGTCATTCCACGCGATGTTGCCGATGCGTCCTTCAGCGCCAAGCGATCGCGCAGCGACAGCGATCGCGCGGTACTGGTCGTAGCCGGGCAGCGTGGTGATATCTCCTTGCAACGGCTGGACGAGAACGATTAAAGCGATGCCGATGATGACTGCATTCCGCACGCGTTTTCTCCGTTTGGATCAGGCCACTCGGGCAGCGGCCTGAAAGAACTTGAGTCGGTTCGCGAGATCTTCCTTGGTGGCGTTGGCCAGGCCGTCGAGGCCGAAGGACTCGATGACGAAGCTGGCTGTCACCGTCCCCCACGCCATTGCGGTTTGCAGGCCGTGGAAACTCAGATCACCACTGTTGGCGATATAGCCCATGAACCCGCCGGCAAACGAATCACCTGCGCCGGTCGGATCAACGACCTGTTGGTGGTCGGCGGGGTACGCGGGCATCGTGGCGACGCCGTCATCATGCACGAGTATCGCACCGTGCTCGCCCTTCTTGACAATCACAAACATCGGCCCCATCTCGATGATCTTCCGTGCAGCGGAAATCGGATTGGCGATGTCGGTTAACTGCTCGGCCTCGGAGTCATTAATCACCACCCCGTCGATCTTCTTGAACAGTTGCATCAACTCATCGTGCGCGATATTGATCCAGAGATCCATCGAGTCTGCCACTGCCAGCTTGTGCTCAGGGAAGTGGCTGAGCAATTCCATCTGCACTTCCGGATGCGTGTTAGCGAGAAAAATATACTCACTGTCCCGATACGCCTCCGGTACTGCGGGCGGCGCTTCTTCCAACACACCGAGTTCAGTAAACAGCGTTTCGCGGCTGTTCATGTTCTCGTGGTATTTGCCGCCCCACGCAAAGGTCCGGGATTTCGGCCGCTCTTCAAGGCCTTCCAGGCAGATATTGTCGAAGCTCCTCAGCACCTTGCGGTGCTCGGCCGGCCAGTCGCCCCCAACGGCGCCGACGAGTCGCACCCGCGTCTGAAACGACGCAGCGGCTGCAAAATACGCACACGATCCGCCCAACACGCGCTCGACTTTGCCCGTGGGCGCATGGACAGTGTCAATTCCGATAGTTCCTGTAACAAGTAATGGCATAGACCCGAGTATAGCAGCAGTCTTCGCCTGTTTGGAACTCTGCGCGCGCAACTCTGCATCTCCAGCCACACCGAAGCCTCGACGTACCTCAATCAGCAGAGCAACAGATTCCCAACTCCCCACAGCACGCTGTCGCATGTGCAAATCAGGCCGTGGGGGACTTGCTCTGGCTGCAGCTTCGTATCGAAGCAGCACGAGGAATCAAGACCCGCGATACCATGTGGCTATGCCATGTTATGAATTCGAAGGCATCACGCCTGTTGTTGATCCCACCGCGTTCGTGCATCCCACCGCCACGCTCATCGGCGATGTCATCATCGGCCCCGGCTGCCTGGTCGGGCCAGGGGCGTCGTTACGCGGCGACATCGGGCGGTTGATCATGCACGAAGGGTCGAATGTCCAGGACAACTGCACGCTGCATTGTTTTCCCGGTAAGGATGTCGTTATCGAAGCCGATGGCCACATCGGACACGGAGCCGTCCTGCACGGCTGCACCATCAAGCGCAACGGCATGGTCGGCATGAACGCGGTCATTATGGATGATGCGGTCATCGGCGAGGACAGTTTCGTGGCTGCGATGTCGTTTGTGAAAGCGGGGATGGAGGTGCCGCCGCGCACACTGGTGGGTGGTGTGCCTGCGAAAGTGATGCGCGATCTGCGTGATGATGAGATCAAATGGAAAAGCATCGGCACCGGCCATTACCAGCACCTTGCCCAGCGGTACCTTGCAACCAGCAGGGAAGTCCAGCCGTTGAAGGAAGTGGAGCCGGACCGCCAGCGCGTCCCGGAACTTGTATACAAACCCAAGCATGAACAGTAAACCCACGTCCTGCGCTTCACACGGTCATTGCTCAGTCACTGCTCACTGCGGAACACTTCCAACTGCTGTTCGATCTGCATCGCCAACTCATGCATGCCACGGCTGCGCGCAAGAATGATCGCCTCTTCCGCAACGGCGACCGCGTCGTCCGGCCGACCTGCATTGAGATACACCGATGCCAGCATGGCCAGTGCGGAAGGGTCCTGTCGTTGTGAAAGCGCTGCAACTTGTTCGGCGAGGTTGATCGCTTCATCAAAGTCGCGAACGTTCGGGTCGGTACTGGTTGCCAGAAGCCGGATGAGTCGTGTAACGATCTGGAGTTGTTCTTCGATTGTCCTTGCGACGTCGATGGCTTGCGTGTAGAGCAGTCGTGCCCGGACATCGTTGCCGCGCTGCTGGGCGATGCCAGCGAGCGATCCCAAGGCCATGAAATTGTTGGGTTGGATCTCCAGGACGGCTTCGAATTGCTCCGCTGCTTGTTCAAGGCGGCCGGCCACACTGAGAATGCGTGCGTATTCCAGACGGTAATACACGCTCTCGGGGGCGCGTTCAACAGCTTCACTCATGGCATCCACTGCTTCGTCAAACTGCTCAAGAAGCTGATGCAGGCGGCTTTTTTGCCAATGGTAATCGGGCAGGTGCCCCGCGTGCGTGATGGCCTGCTCAATACTGTGTATCGCAGCTTCGTAATCGCCCAACAGACGAAGCGCCTCGGATTTATTTGAGTGTGCGGTGTGATGGTGCTCGCGCACCCGCAGGGCTTCGCTGGCGTGTTCAAGGGCCTCAGCAGCGAGCTCCCTGGAATGGTCAATGTTGCCGCTGAGCAGTGCGGATTCGGCCTGTTCCAGCAAACGAGAAGCAAGATTGTTTCGCGGCATCCATGCATCAGGATTCTTGGCAATGGTGTCGCGCCAGACCGTTTCCTCGTTGTAGTAAATGGTTGATTGCATGTACGTCAGCATGAACAGCACCGGCAGGATGACCGCACCAATCAGCCGCAATGCAACAGGTTTGCGGATGAAGTATGCAGTGCCACCGATGACAAACGCAATAACACCGATGCTGGCGTGATAGACGAAATGGTCGGCGACGAAGGAGAACAGGTGCGGATAGACGTTGAAAAAGCCAATTGCTGGAAAGACAGTGCCTGCGTAGAACGACAGCGCGACGAACGGGCCGCGCCAGCCCCGGCGATACAACTCGACGAGTGCAGCGCCAATGAGCAGGACAATCGCGATGGGAATGTAGTTCACAGCATCGCTTGCGGAGATTTTCCAGCGTGGATAGATGAACATCAACTCCGCTGGCCAGATGATCTTCCACGGGTAAAACAGCAGTGAGCGGGCGGCGATCATGCAGCGTTCGACAAAGGAATACGCAAACTCTTCACCTTCCGCGCCAACATGGGCACGCTCGATAAACACCGTAATCATCGCCAGGGCAAAGCCGATCATGAACATCGGCGCAAGTGGCGCAAGGCGCTTGAGCGTGATCGGCGAACGCTGCCAAAGCATCACCAGAATCAGTGCAGCAGGAAGTGAGCAGGTCACCGTCTTGCTGAACAAGGCAAGCATGAAGGCAATGAGCGCCAGGCCATACCAGCCCCAGGGTTGCGCACGTTGTTCAGGCGGCGAGATGGCGTGTCCGGGACCACCGAATCGCAACGCGTCGAACTTGAGATACGCGATCGCTGCGATGAGGTAGAAAAACAGCGAGAGAACGTTCTTGCGTTCAGTAATCCAGGCGACTGATTCGACGCAGATCGGATGCAGCGCAAACACGGCGGCGATCAACCACGCACCAGGCACGCGCAGGCGCACCATGACAAGCCAGAGCAAGAGCGAACTGAACGCGTGAAGCAGGATATTCACAATGTGATACCCCATCGGGTTCAGCTCCCAGAGCTGATACTCGACCCAGAAAGTCGAAAACACCATGGGGTAGTACTGCGGCGTTTCGCGGGGGATCCAGATACGTCGCAGGCCGTCAAAATCGTGCAGCAACGTGTTCTCAGTGACGTATGAGTCATCGTCCCAGATGTATGTCGCGTGAATGGCAGGGAGATAGGCAAGAAGTGTGACCAACACGATGGCAGCTGCGCCGAGCACGAGGAGCTTCGTGTATCGGTTGGCGGGTGTGTCGTTCACTTACTGGTTCCCATTGTCAGGTTCAATGCGCTGGGCGGCACTGGCGTACATCTCGCTGAGCGTCGGATGCGGATGCACAATCGCAGCAAGGTCAGAGACGACGGCACCCATTTCGATGGCCAGCGCGCCTTCGCTGATGAGTTCCGACGCGTTGGGGCCGGTGATGCCCATGCCGAGAATGAGCTGGGTGTCGGGGTCGATCAGCAATTTCGTCACGCCATCGGTCCGCCCCATGCCGACCGCCCTGCCTGACGCCGCCCAGGGCTGGCGGACGACTTCATAGGGAATACCGTTCTGCTTCGCGAGTTGTTCGTTCAAACCGCACCAAGCAATTTGCGGGTCAGTAAAGACGGTCACAGGCACCGCCCGTAGGTCGAGATGAGAGTTCCAGCCGGCAATCACCTCCGCCGCAACACGGCCCTGCACGAGGGCACGGTCGGCAAGCAGTTCGCTGCGTGCTCCGCCGCCGGTGACATCGCCCACAGCAAAGATGCGCGGATCGTCCGTACGCTGCTGATCGTTGGTGGCAATAAAGCCAGCGTGATCCAGCTTCAAGCCGGTCGCCTGTACGTTGAGAGACTGCACATTCGCGCGATAGCCAATGGAGACGATCGCTTGGTCAAAACGAGTTTCACTTGGTGTGTTGTCGCCGGTGAACTGCACATGCAGCGCATCGTCCTTGACCTCCGCTTTCTCGATGTTCGTGTCGACGCAAATCTGCGTGAGCTTCCCCTTGAGCGCAGCAAGCAGCGGACGCAGCAGATCAGCGTCGGTGTTCTCCAGCAGCCGTTCCCCGTCGTGAACGAGTGTGACTTTGCTGCCCAGCACCGCGTAGATACACGCCAGTTCCACCGCGTTGTAGTTGCCGCCGACGACCAGCAGCGACTTTGGCACGCCGGGCAGCTTCACCGCTTCGTGGGGCGTGAGCACGTGGTGTCCGTCGAACGCCATTGCCGGGTGCGACAGCGGTGTGGAACCGGTCGCGATGACCGCGCGGCGAAAGCGAATGCGCGGAATGGCGCTGTCGCGCACGTTCAACCGCCGCGAATCCTCAAAGCTCGCCGCACCCTGGATGTGCTCCATAGCATGGTGCTTGCACAACTGTTTCAAGCCGCCGGCAAGTTTCGTCACGGATGCATCCACCCATGCGCGGATACCGTCAAGATCAATGCGTGGCGGATCGTAGCTGACGCCAAATGCTTCAGCGCGTTTGGCGTTCTCGATGGTTTCTGTAATGTGCAGGAGTGTTTTTGAAGGAATGCATCCTTCGTGCAAACACACACCGCCGAGCGCATCGCGTGAATCGACGAGCACGGTTTCGATGCCGAGTTCAGCAGCACGGAATGCGGTCGAGTACCCGCCCGGTCCGCCGCCGATCACGACAAGCTGCGTTTCCTGTGTGAATTCACCGACGACCATGGTTCTCCCAGATCAAGCGGCCGGGGTTCTCCAGGTCACCGATGACCTGCTTCATGAACGCGATCTCCTGTCCGCCATCGAGCAACCGATGATCAATGCTGTGGCTCAACGGCATGATCAACCGCGGCACGATCTGATCGTCCACCACCCACGGCATCTTGCGCGTGCGGCCGATCGCCAGCACCGCAACCTGCGGCGGCGTGATCAGCGGCGTGGAGTAGCGGCTCCCGCCGAATGCGCCGGCGTTGGAGATGGTGTACGTCCCGCCGCGTGTTTCGTTGACTGCAAACGATGCTGTGCGGGCCTTGTCTGCGATGTCGCCCAATGCTGCCGCCATGCCCATGACATCGAGTTGATCTGCATCGCGAATCACCGGCGCAACCAGGCCGCGTTCGGTGTGAACGCCCACAGCAATGTTGATGTAATCGCGGTAGATGATTTCCTGCTTTTCAGCATCGAAACTGGCGTTGAACTCAGGAAATGCCTTGAGTGCCCGTGCGACGGCCATGACGATAAACGCCAGCGATGTCAGCTTCGGCTGATCGCTGCCACGCTCGGGCGAGGCGTAACTGCGGCGAAGCTTTTCCAGGTCGGTGACA
>PWVT01000237.1 GCA_003562195.1 Phycisphaeraceae bacterium
CACAAGCAGGATCATGGCGGCGGAGAGGTCAATAGTCTCCCTTTTGGCGTGATCAGTCGTGGTATCCGAGGGTAGTGGTGTCAAAGAAGCACTCATTTTTCGTCGTCAGGCGTCTTACGAACTGCGCGGACAAACCCGCCCGCCACACGTATTGCCCGCAGCGGTTAGGTGACCATAGACGAATGAATCGGTCTGATCCACGCCTCGTCACCACCGGCTGGGAGCGAGCATATCGTAGCAGAATCATTGGCTTCGACGATTTATGAAGAGTTTGGTGCTGGTGAACAGGTTGTTCGCCAGTTCGTAGAACAAATCATGCATCATGACTAACATTGGTGAAGTTCAGGGAAGCGGATTGATTTACGGTCTTTGTAAGGAATTGCGAGCAGTGTCTACTATGTCAGTGTCAGAGACGTATAACCGGCGAGCGTGGGATGACCGATTCCGCCAGCCAGCCATTGAGCAACTTCGGGCGGATCTGCCGGAAGACGCCGCGGGGCTTTTCGATCGACTGCGAGAGCATTTGAGTGCGTTGGACGGCGTTGTAGAAGAGGTGGTCTGGTACGGGGACTGCTGGCGCTGGACAGTGCAATACATCATCAAAGGTCAGGATGAGGCGCTGGCGATGCTCGTCCCTTCACCGGAGGATTTACAGCTTGTCATGCCGTTTGAGCGCGGCATGATCGACAAGCTACCGGTGAATCAGATGAAGCGCGCAATCCGAGATGGGCTGGATCTGGCCCGTGAACCGTTTGATACCCGTTGGGGCGTATGGTCGGTACAGTTTGCCAATCTCATGGATGACATGACCGGGTTGATTGATCGCAAGTACAAACTGGTTTGCACCAAGCGTTAGTGCGGTCATCGGACCCATTGTCCATCACGATAGCGTGTGCGCGAAGCATCGACGTCCAGCGCTTCATCAAGACGTTCGGGGTCGATTTCGATCAGCGGTGTCGATTCATAAAGAACGAGGCCGGCCGACCAGCTTCCCTCATTGCCAGCGAGTAGCGCGAGTTCCACCTGGAGCATTTCGACGAGTTGAGAATCACTGATTCGAGCAGCGCCGGTGCCGCGCATTCCTCGCGCGCGCTCGATGAATCCTTGCGATCCACTTGGCAAGGCATGACCAACCGAGTGCAGCAGGTCAAGCGTCGAGGTGCGTTCAAGGTGCCGCAGCGCTCGCGTGCCGGTGCCACGTCGGAAGAAGCTGAACGCCTCGCCTAATACGTGAACCGATGCAGGATCATGCGCAGCGTCATCCAGCGGCGACCCGATCGCAACAGGTTCGGCACCATCGGCTGCGAGCAGTGCCGCCAGCGCAGCGAGCCGCCGTCTTTGCTGCGCATCGTCTTCGATCGCAACGAGCGCAAGCAAGGCGCTGTGGCGCAGTTGGCCGGTTCCCAGAATTGCACTGAGTGCGAAGAGGCGACGGGCCAATGTTGTCTCGCCAGCATCCGCGACGTCTTCCCCTAAGAGAAAGTATTCCATCGGCTGCGTCGGTTGGAGCGCTTCGAGCTGCTCGCTCCAATCAATCGGTGAGTCGGCCTGGGCGAGGAGACTCGCACCTGTTACGCCGAGTGCAAACGAGCTGGCAAGCACAATCATGTAGGCGAAATAGTTCATCCCACATCCTCCTGAATCTCCAGACTGTCTGCAATATCAAACCGCAATTCCCAAAGTTTCGTCATCGTCTGCTCGATTTGCAGCGACTGCATCAGCACGTGCTCAACCTGTGCGCGCTGTTGTGCAGCATCAGCAAGCAGTGCATTGACCTGCCCTCGTAGATGCGGCTGCTCGGTGGTTACGATGAACGCCATTTCTTCCAGCATGCCGAGTTGGGCTGCGACAACGCGCTGTACGTTGCCGTGCGCCAAGCGAAAACGTACTTGGTGACGTGCACGCATTTCAGCGTTGCCGTAGCTGACGCCATGTGACGCTGCAACGGTGGCGGCTGCGATGCTCCATACATCCAGTAATGTCTCCGCCGCCTCGTCCGCTCGTTTGGGCACGTGTTCATCCATCCGATGCCCGGCAAGGCGGGTGGCTTGTTCCGCGTAGGTTTCGCTCAATTGCACTGCCATTCGATCAATATCAAGCCCTTCGTGGATCTGAAGCGATATCACGTGTTGCAGCAATGCCCAGCGAGCTTCGCGTGCCCAATCCGCTTCGCTGATGGATGGCAGAAGTCGTCCGGTGAATCGCGCGATGAGGTCGGAGTTGGATTGTGATCGCGCTGCGTCCGGAAACTGGTCAAGCAGCTCTATTGCGATGGTCGGACCGTCGCGGAAATGGGAGTTAAGCAGAGAATGCGCAGTCGTGCGAACCTCCGCCGGCGAGCCGCGATAGACCTCGCGCACGAACACCGCTGCATCCATCGGCCCAAGGTCCGTCACCCTCGAGTTGCGAAGATCCTCCAGGAGATTCAGCTTCTCATCTGTGTTGCGGCGACTCTCCTCGTACTCGGCTGCCCATGTTCCATCGGCACTTCGTCGCCTGACATTCCTTGACGGCGCGCTGGATCGTGCAGCATCCAGTTGCGGTGAGGTAAGGTCTCGTTCAACGGATCGCAGCACTCGAGCAGCACGCTGCGGCTCGTCAACGCTCAGCAGAATCGCTGCCTCATTGAGGCGTGCTGAAACGAGTAGCCGGAACATGCGTGCATCATTGGTTTGTGGCTCAGCAAGGTTCCGGGTAGCGGCGAGCAATTCGGTCCAATGTTGCGCGACGGGTTCATCTACGCGCAGCGCGCCGTGATGCACCGTCGCCATGTCCGTCGCCGCTGGCCACGCCTGCAGAAGATCCTGACGAAACCTGGCGCGAACGCGGTGTGAGGCGTCGGCTGGGATGACAAATGATGAGTCAAACCAAGGGGCAAGAGCATCGAATGCAAGAATACTCGAAACCGCCCAGAGAGCATCGCCGGAGATTCGTTCGCTTGTGTACCACGCAAGCACTGCATCGCGCACAATAACGCTTGTTTGTACATCGGCCTCTTCAAGAATACGGCCAAGCACGTTTGCGCTGCGCGAGGAACCTGGGAGGTCCGTTTGGATTCGCAGAATCAACTCTGCTGCGTGCATCAAGGCGCGGTTGTATCGCCGCGCGCCAGGCAAATGACGTTGTGTACGCAGCCACAGTTCCCAGTAATCATAGCTTTGTGCATCATGCTCAATGTTCTCTGCCAGTTGTTGTGCAGTGTGATCGAGCCAATCACTGACGGAAGAGAGAAACGGATTGGCCAGCGTGGCATCGGGACGCTTGTGCTCGGACAAGGCGAGTTGCAATTGCTCCCCGGCCCTGCTTCGCACCACCGGTGGAACCACGTCGCTTGTGCTGAGGTGAGCCAACATACCCACCCGCCACGCGCCACGCCACACGTCCAGCGGCTGCATGAGTGTGCGCGGTGGATTCAGTGATTCAAGCAAACGATCCGTGATACTCGGAGTGTGCGATGCCGCAAAAATCGTGTCCACGACAGCAGCCAGTGCAGCTTCGTGCGATTGACTGTCCAAAAGCACCCACGCTTTGGAAATCTCGTTGATTGATTCTTCCCAACTTCGAAACGCAATGGTTGGCGGGTCAGCGGTAAGCGACAGTCGCCGTGCTTCGTAGTCCAGCGCCTCAAGCGAGTCTGACAGATGCTCGCGCGCGTCAACGGCTGCGCGCGGACGAACTTCGCCAGCGAACGTCGGCCGATATTCAAACGCCTGCCCAGAAGCTTTCTGAGAATCTGGTGTTTCCGTGGTCGAATCTGGTGGTGCCGTCTCTGATGTGAACGGCGAAGGCGCGATGGCCTGTTGCGGTGGCGGGCTGATGGGCTGCTGTGGCGAATCTGTGGGGATGAGCAACCGTAACGCAAGGATGCCCATGAGCAGCGTCAGCAGGCCAAAGAAAACGGACAGTTTAATCGTCGTGCGCGTGCTTTCCTCTTTGAACTCAGGGAAGAAGCGCTCTGCGAGCGCTTCGCTGAGCAACCATGATTTGCTTGTGTTCGTTGCTGCTGCCGTCGGCCGCATCTCCGAGACTGGCAGTGCAGGGCCGCCGGACTTGGCATATTCCCCCAAGCCCTGAATGACCTTCATCAAGCCCGTGACGGTCACACCTTGCGACAGTGCCAGCGCGACGAGGCGAGCGCGACTCTGCGCATTCCAACCGCCATAGCCAACGAGAATCGCAAGCACATTTCGATCAAAGTCCGTCAAATGCCACCGGTTCGGCTGCGGCAAAGGGTCCCGCTGACGGATCTGTTCGAGAAGCGACGCTGCAGCATTGCGGAGTGACCGCAGCGCGACATTGATATCGCCTGTCTTTCGATCCGGATGTTGATAGACGTCTGCCAGCCGCTTGCGCAGCGCTGCCTGGATGCGTACCGGATCACGCGCTTCCACCGGACTGAGCCCAAGCAATACATACGGTTGTGCGTTGCCCGGAACACCGAGATAGTGCATGTGTGGGTCAGTCATGAACTCTCTCGCTGCTGCAACTCACGTTCGAGACGCTGGAATCGCGAGCGCCATGGCTCCGGGCCATACTGTGGGAAGAGAATGACATGCTGCTCCAGCACTCGCCGCGCCTGTGCCGGATTGCTTTCTTTCAGGATCGCGATCAACTCGAAGCGGGCCTCAAACCACTGGTTACTACCAGAGGGACTCCCCGCTGCGAGGCGACGCCAGCAATCCGCAGCAAATGCCAACTCCTCCAGGTCTCCAGCCAGGCGGGCCGCAGCGCGGAGGTATGTGGCATTGCGCGGTTCGACGGTGAGAAGCCGCTGATACAGAAACAGCGCTGCCCTGCCGTGCTGCGATTCACCGGAGCTTTCCCACAGCCGATACAACGCATCAGCAACAGCGGCGTGATAGCCACGCACCTGTGCGTGCTGCATCGCATCAGGATCATCTTCAAACTCACGGATCACACGGCCGCCATGGCGCGTGATCAATTGCAAGCGAATCGGATCGTCAGCCGGCTGATACTGGTACGCATGGGAGAACATTGCTCGACTCGCCAACCGCGCCCAGATAGAGCGCGGATCTGCATCCCACAATGCATCAGCAAGGTGCTGTGCCATGCCATCATCACCATCAAGCAATCGTTCCTGCAAGCGACGCAGTTTCATTTCCTCGGCATACTCAGATGAATCCACCTCCCCACGATCAACCAATCGATCGAATTGCTGAAGTGCAGTTTGTGCGATGGAGCCACGTCCAATGTCCGGATGCAGTGCCACTTCAAGCGCACGGCGAATCATCAGCAGCATGCCGTTTGCGTGATCTGAAGTAAGCAACCGGTTTACCTTGTCAAGAAATTCCTCGCCGTGGTTAACTTTGGTATCACCCTTGGATTCACGGAACCGCTGATACAATTCCTCAGCGATTCGCCGCGATGCGCTGTCTCGTGAGGCATGATCGGCAGGAACCTCGCGTAGCAGTTGCAGGTCATCATCAGACAGCCGCTCTAGTGCGACTGCGTCACGCAGCACGAGAGATGACGCACGGTGGCTCTCGGGATACTTTTCAATGTAGTGCGCGATCAACGCCTGTTGCTTCTCGACGAATGCATCGTCTTTCGTGTCGATCCGATCAAAGCACACGATCGCCATCCACAATGCATCATCAGCTTCACGTTCGGGCAATTCTGTGGCGGCCTGTTCAAATGCAATGCTGGCGTCAGCATATTCTCCCAGGTAATACAGCGCCCACGCTTTCAGTTGCCGACATGCACCGATGGCTGCTGGGTATTGCTCGGCATCATGCTCAGCCAGCGCCTGTTGCAGATGCTCAATCGCTTCGTGATACCCTGCGATAATCGCCTCGTCAGTTGCCGGCGTTTCGCTGCCGTGCAGGTCGCGCGCTGCGCGGTATGAAATCAACCCGTTGACATATCGCAAGGCAAACCCCTGCCGACCGAGACGATCGGTACCGTATCGATTCGCAAGGTCGAGAATCTGATCCAATTCGCCCTGAGCCGCAAGCTGCGTGACTGATCGGCGCACCAGAGACCGGGCCTCCATATCGGCTGGATCGGCCTCAAGCGCATGAACAGCAACCAATCGCAGCCACGTTGAGGGCAGGGTTTGCTCACTGTTCATCGCGTCATGGAGGAGTGAGCCGATGCTCCGAAACGATTGATGCTCGGCAAGCACGGCGATCTTCCAAATCGTCACCTGTCGGCGTAGCCCAGGGTACGTTGACTCATGTTCCAGCAGTTCAAGCCATGACAGTGCTGTCGATGAGGCGCCTACATCGGATGTGATGGATTTACACAGGGCCATACCGAGAATTGCCCGCGCAAAGGGCTCTTGGCCGCGAAGGTCGACAGAGATGTCCTGCGGTCGAGGCCGGGGCGTGTCACTCATCAGCAATGTTGCAAACAATTCTTCGGCTGCACGGGCGGACTGCACGCGATCATTGAGCCATGCGTCGTGATAGAGCGCCCATGCGGTGAGGAAGGATGACTGCTGGTGCAATCGCCGGGCTTGGTTCAAACGTTCATTGACGACTGCGACACCTGTGCTTGACGTACGTGACAATTGACGATCAAGTGCGAGAGTCCTGCGTTGCAATCGCGTTGTCAAGTCCTGCAGATCGGGAACAGTCGCTTCGATGGTCTCGCGTGCTTCGGCTAGTTCATCAGAAGACGCCAATCGCAGACGATGGTTCTCAGCGACACGTTCAACACGCCGGTAGGCGGTGCGCAGCAGTGCGAGCCGCAATTCCTCTGCACCATCGGCATCAGTGAGCGCAATCAATCGACGACTGCGCGCTTCAAGCGAGGCACGTCGGTCTGGGTCATCGGTTGATTCCAATAGGCGGGTGTAGATATCCGCCAGTTGCATCAGCAGGTCGCGTTGCTGATCAGGATTGGCGTCATCAAGCTGCTGTTCAAGATGAACCGCCAGAAGCTCGTGAAGCTGATGACGCTGCAGGTATGCGGTTACTGCGTCATCCGCATGGGTCCCAGCCGCACACCAGATTGTGGTAAGAACCGCAGCGACCATGAACCATCGCCGGGTGTTACTGCTGTGGCACATATGTCACCTGTTCAAAGCCGGCATTTCGTGCTTCCTGCATGGCTGCGACAGCAAATCCCACGGGTACAGCGTCCGAAACATTAATGAAAATGCCTTCACCTTTCGGCAAGGCAGCCAGCGTGGCTATCAACTCAGCGCGTTCACGCATGATGCGCTCACCGATGCGATAGGCCGGTTGTCCTTCGTGATCGAACACCTCCACCACCTGCGGTTGAAAATCGCTTACCGCTGCACCGGCCTGCCGCGTTTGCAATGCAGGGGAAAGTCGATCCTCTGGCTGAATGAGTACCGTCGTCACAAGAAAATAGATCAAGATGAGAAACGTGACATCGATCATGCTCGCAAGATTGAGCGTGATTCGATCCAACCGTCGCGCACGTGGGCCGGATTGCACGTTTCGCCCATGCAGATTCATGGCACCTCCGTTGCGACTCTCGCCGTATGGATTCCAAGCTGCTGAAGGTGAATAACCACTTCATTCAATCGGGCTGCATTGGCCTGGCGATCTGCTCGAAGCAGCAGCTTCATGGCGCTACCGCCTCCGGTTCGCGCACGTTCGGCGTCCACGAGGCCGACCAACTCAGCAAGCGTGACGGCTTGCTCGTTCACAATGATCTGCCCATCACGTTGAATGTTGATGACGAGACCTGCTTCTTCTGCTCGTTGCTGCTCACCCGGTTCGCGTGGCAGTTCAACTTCCGCGCGCGTCATGCGGGCGAATTGGGCGGTGGTCATGAAGAAAATGATCAGCAGAAACACCACGTCGATCATCGGCGTGATCTCCACCGGAAGCACCCGATCGGTTTTTGCGCGATTGCGCAGACGCATCGTTACGCTCCTGAGCCTGGGCTGCCAGTGGCCTGTTGCGACAGCGGTCCTGTCGTTGGCGAATGCTGGCCGGTGGTGGTCGTTCCGGAGCCGCCGGATTCAAGATGCAGCACCAGTCGCTCGATCTCCTGGCCTGCCTCGGAGGCGAATGCGTCGATCCGGTTTCGGAAGAAGGTGAACAGTGCAATGCATGGAATGGCCAACGTCAGTCCCATGAGCGTGGTGACCAAAGCCATGCTGATGCTCGTTGCAAGATCTTCATGATTCGATGCAGCAGTTTGTGAGATGGCCTCGAATGCGCCGACCATGCCCATCACCGTCCCCAACAGCCCCAGCAAAGGTGCGATCGCGCCGATCACCCCAAGCGCATCGGTGGAACGATACAACCGAGCAGTCTGGTCTTCGCCTGCTTCTTCGATCGCGTTCTTGATTTCAAATGCACCGAAGGCGGACTTCTGAAAGCGCGTCAAACCCGCTGCCATAATGCGCGTGAGATACGAATCGTTCTCCGGCTGCAGACAATATTCCAATGCGGAAGATACATCCCCACGGGCCAAGCCAGCATCGAGTTCCTCCAACTGATTCGGCGGAAGAAGCGCTACGCGGCGAATCTGCATCAGGTGCATGATGATCAGTGCGACGGCAACGCAGCTCAACCCGATGATGACGTATCCGATCGGGCCACCGCTTTGCACCGTTTGCAACCAAGTTGATCCATCTTGTGTCTGAGCGGCGAGTATATTGGCGTGGGGAATCATAAGGAAAACATACCAAGTCAATCCGACTCAAGCCGGATGGGGTGAAAGGGAAAGCGACGCTGCAGTTCTGCCTGCAACGACGCCGCGGCTTCGTGATCTCCCCACGATGCCATCAGGTCACGCAGATGGTTGACAGCCAAACCCGCCAGATA
Source organism: Phycisphaeraceae bacterium (assembly GCA_003562195.1). Lineage (GTDB taxonomy): Bacteria > Planctomycetota > Phycisphaerae > Phycisphaerales > SM1A02 > PWVT01. The sequence goes on from PWVT01000237.1 coordinate 8,772, forward strand.
CGGTTGTTGGCGAGCAAATCGCGCGGGAATGTGGCTCAGATGAACTGCACCACGCTCAACATGTGCAAGATTCTCCTCCCGGAGGTACGAAAGACCAAGGCCGTACCGGGCCCATGCCTCCGACCAGTCGTCGAGCGATGAAAGGTCGCGGAGCAGACGCGTACGAGCAGCGTGACGTGCCGCGTCGTCACCACGACTCGCTTCTATCACAGTATGGAGCAGACGAACACCGGGATGCCGCGAAGCATCACGTGAAAACTGCAACGCTTCCATTTGCGTTGTATCCGGCTCCAATGACGCTGCATACAGCGCGGCAAGTGCGGCGACAATCTCATCACCACCAGGGTCATACCGGCTCAGTTCACGTTCCAGCCGCTGCGCCGAGCGACCAGCCATCAAAGCCGGTGGCAACACAATACACAGTGATGTCGCTTCGTCGAAGACCTGCTCCAACCGCTCGTATCGATCGGTGCTCACCCCTGCGCGTTGGAGTCGCGCAACTTCCAATGCAGGGATTACTGCACTCGGCAGGTCGTAGCGTTTAAGCCGACAGCGGAGAAGGCCTTCAGCAGTGATCAATGCCGTTTCATGTGTCTCGCCTCGCGATTTCTCAAAGATACGGTCAAACAGTGTTTCGGCCATGGCTGCATCACCCCGCTGCAAGCGAGAGCGTGCACGCCAAAGGTTCTGCGCATCGTCAAGTCGCCGCTGCAGGTCATTCGGCGGGTTGTCCATGACAACGTCACGAACCATATCCCACGGTACTTCATGCACTGCAGACGCTCCCGAACCAGTACGGATTGTCACGCCATTTGCCGTCACACGTTCGACATCGCCGATCAGCGCCGCTTCACTGCCGCGTCGGTGCACCACATCATCCCCATGCGCGTACAGCGACATCGCGCACACAGCCATCATCACGATGGCCTGAACCACGCGAATACGGCTGCACATCATGGTGAACCATCCCTGTCAGGAATGTACCGGTACGTTCCACCGGATTCACGGGCAATACGACGAAGCAGTTCCTCGCTGCCCTGATCACCGAAGGCAATGGTGTGAATCACCACGCGCTTGCTGCCTCGGTTCATCGAGGCCACTTCATCTGCGGTGAGCGCGGTTTCCGCAATGATGCCATCCGTCATAAAAAAGATCACATCCGGCAGCACATCCAGCGCAAAGACATTCTGAAATGATGTTCTCGGCAGGGTTCCGCCGAGGGGGTCTACATTATTGATCCAACGCACGACGGCATTCACATTGCTGCGCCGCGCAGGCATCCAGCCATCCTGCATCGGAGGCGCAAGAAGGTCGCTGGAGAAAAACAGGACATAAAAGTGCGCGTAATCCGGCAGACCCTGAATGGAGTTCACCAGCTCACGCGACGCAATGGCCATGCGTTGGCGGTAGTTCATCGACCCGGAGCGATCGACAATGTACGCAAACCGAGTGCCCCGGCCGACAATGCCGAAATAACTCGTGCCAGCTCCACCCGTTCCCAGGCCGTCATCGCCACCAAGTCCATCACCGGACCCACCCAGCGACTCCACCGCCACTGCGTCGGCACGGGTCAGATCATCGCTCGGCAGGGCTGCGTCCAGTGGCACTTCGGGGCTGTCCAATGACGGTGCGGACAAGTCCACGGCCTGCTCGCTCATCAGATCGCTGAAATCCGTTGATTCCTGCTCCGTCAATGGTTCATCGTGCACCAGCGCGAACTCAACGCCAACCGGTCCCTGCGAGCCGCCGCCATCGCCGGGACGATGCATCATCGCCAGGTAGAGCAACAACATCACATGCAATCCCAGCGAGATCGGCACAGCGATCATCAACAATCGCTTGCGGCGCAGTCGGGCCGCGTGCTCTCGTTCACGCTGCATGCGCGTCAGCATCCGCTGCAATTGGGCAACGGTTGAACGCAACTGCTCCATCTGCTTGGTTGATCGTTGTGGTTGTGTCACCTTATTCTCATACGATCGGTGTGCCTGCCGGTTGCCACCCTGCCGCCGGTTTCATGCCCGTTTGTCATCATATCGGTTCGACGCATTCATGGCCCTGCTGTTCCGCTCACACTGATCCATGCTACCATTGCATACACCTGCCATGTCAACATCAACAGCACCCACCGCCAAAGCCACCAAGGCCAAATACGGCCGCGTCATCCTCAAAATCTCCGGCGAATCGTTCAGCGGACCCGGTGAATTGGGGATCGACCCCAAAGAGCTCTCGCTCATCGCAGATGAAATCGTCGATGCCACCACATGCGGCGCACAAATCGCGGTCGTCGTCGGCGGCGGCAACATCATCCGCGGCGCTGCGCTCGCAGCGCAAGGCCACATCAACCAATCCAACGCAGATTACATGGGCATG
>PWVT01000001.1 GCA_003562195.1 Phycisphaeraceae bacterium
ATCACCAGGATATCCAACGCGATGTTGCGCATCTAATGACCGGTCGTGAAATTGATGGGACTGTGATCGGGCGTGCGTACATCGGTGGGATGTGCGGAACCATCAATCACCAAAGTGGAACCGGATACGGGTTCTCACAAGTGACGTTCTCATCGTACTTGAACGATAAAACGGCACTCGTCGCTCACGAACTCGGCCACAATTGGGACGTCGAACATTGCAATGAGCAGGATGATCCGATCACCCCGTGCAACATCATGTGCTCCTCGTTAGACGGTTGTGACGGTATCGGCGCGCCGGAGTTCGGTTGGTGGTCCATCGGAACCATCACTGCTTTCGCCGCCAGCTCAAGCTGTATTGATCAATCGCAACTGGTTCGATGGGTTGATTTTGATTCCAGTTTTTCCTTCGAGACTGGTACATTCTCCCATCCTCTCCTGTCGCTTGCAGATGCCGTCGATGAGGTTCCAAGTGGCGGACACATCATCATTCGCTCGGGCGACTCTTCGGAAACGCTGACCATCAACAAACCACTGACGATACACGCGTGGCAATTCCCGTCGTCCATAGGCGAGTGACTCCTAAGGAAGAAGCATGGACGCGTTGTCCAACAGCCCCCGTGGGGACGACATCCTTGGCAGAAGATCGTGCCAATTGGCCTTGAATGTGCGGTACAAGCATTGATCAGCAATCAGAATGGAGGTACACGATGAAACGCTGGAAGAACACACTCGCCGCCGGATCAGCGATCGTCGGCGTCATCTGCATGGCGGCGATTTCCGGAGAACCGGCAGTGACTGCGGATGATGAACGATCGACATTGACAGATGAGGCGCTCGCCGATGAACGAACACCAAGAGAGTTCGACTCCGATCGGCTCTTATCTGCCGAAATCGGCTATGACCTCTCTTGGCACCGCATTGCCGGCGGTGGTGCGACGTACTCCACCGGTGGCGCGTTTCAACTCGGTGGGACCATCGGCCAGCACGAGGCAGGCACCATGTCAGGTGGCGAATACACCCTGGCGGGCGGCTTCTGGTCAGGCGGCACACCGGAACCGGATTGCCCGCTTCTCGGTGACCTCAACTGTGATGGCGTGATCGACGTGAGCGATCTGCTCATACTCCTGGGTGAGTGGGGCGACTGCGATGATCCCAACGACTGCCCGGCTGATCTCAATGATGATGGTGTTGTGGATGTCAGTGATCTGCTGATTCTGCTGGGCAATTGGAGCTGATTGAGCCGCAGCGCCTCGTCAGGTGATCAACTAACGACAGCAACAGGCCTTCGCACGATGCGAAGGCCTGTTTACGTTGCCATGCAAGTTGAGGGGCAATCTGCCGGGAAGTTCCGGCTGAGGTTTACCGGGTACAATGCCGCTTGACGACTTCAGATTGGGAGGAAGCTGTGCCTCAGACCTTGGACCAACAGAAAATGCAGACGCGGAATCTCATCGGCGGGAAGTGGATCGACGCTGATTCCGGCGACGAGTTTGCTGTGCTCGACCCGGCGACGGATGAGCATATTGCTTCCGTGCCGCGTTGCGGCACGGCCGAGACCCGCCGGGCGATCGACGCTGCGGCTGAGGCGTTCAAGCCCTGGAGCGCCAGGCCGGCGGTAGAGCGGTATCGCATGCTTCGCTCACTTGCGGATGCCATGATGCGCGATCAGGACCGTTTGGCCCGGCTGATGACAAGCGAGCAGGGCAAGCCGCTGGCCGAGGCGAAGGGCGAGGTGGCTTACGCTGCGTCGTTCATCGAATGGGCCGCTGAGGAAGCCAAGCGGGTGTATGGCGAGACCGTGCCTGCAAGCTTTGCTGATAAACGTATTCTCGTGTTGCGTCAGCCGATTGGTGTGACCGCGTGCATCACGCCGTGGAACTTTCCACTGGCGATGATCACCCGCAAGCTCGGCCCCGCGCTTGCTGCGGGTAACACGATGGTGGTCAAGCCCGCAGAGGACACGCCGCTTTCTGCGATTGCTCTGGGTGAACTCGCTGTCGAAGCCGGTGTGCCGGCAGGGGTGGTGAATATTGTCACCGGCGAGGCGAAAGCCATCGGCGAGGAACTGCTGGACAACCCGAAGGTCCGTAAGCTTTCGTTCACCGGCTCGACACCGGTCGGCAAGCTTCTGCTGCAGAAGTCCGCCAAGAACCTCACCAAGTTGTCGCTGGAACTGGGCGGCCACGCGCCTTTTCTCGTGTTCGATGATGCGGATGTAGATGCAGCGGTCAAGGGCGCGATTGCCAGCAAGTACCGCAACATGGGGCAGACGTGCGTGTGCGCCAATCGCTTTTATGTGCAGGATGGCATCTACGATGCATTTGCCGGAAAGCTGAGCGAACAGGTCAAGACGATGAAGATCGGCCGGGGGCTGGATGACGGCGTGCAGGTCGGTCCATTAATCAATGATGACGCTGTTGAAAAGGTGCAGCGGCATGTTGACGATGCGGTACAACATGGCGCGAAGGTGCTTACCGGCGGGGCGCTGGCCAAGGTGGATGGATTGACCAATCGGTTTTATGAGCCGACTGTCATTGACGGCTTCACGCCTGAGATGCTCATCAACCACGAGGAAACATTCGGCCCGGTCGCGCCACTACGTCGATTCAAGAGCGAAGAGCAAGCCATTGAATGGGCCAATGACTCGATCTACGGCTTGGCGGCATACTTTTACACCCGAGATGCCAGCCGACTGATGCGGGTTGCTGAACAATTGGAGTATGGCATTGTCGGTGCGAACGATGGGGCGCCTTCGACCGTACAGGCACCCTTTGGCGGGGTAAAAGAGTCCGGGTTCGGCCGCGAGGGTGGCAAGTATGTGATGGATGAGTACACGGAGATCAAGTACGTCTCGTGGCAGTTGTGAGACGCGGTAGCGGTCAATACGAGAGAG
>PWVT01000058.1 GCA_003562195.1 Phycisphaeraceae bacterium
GGTCAAGAATGTCCTGCGGCAGGTCTTCCGGGTAATACACCAGACGACCCACATCGAGGACCACATCGCGATTGGTTGTGCCTTCGCCGTCTTCATCCTCGTTGGTGAAATACACAACGCCTTCCTGAATACCATTGGGAAGATCGTCTGCTGCAGACGAGAACGACACCACAACGTCGATGCTGTCGCCAATTCCGGTGAGAGTGTAGGCCTTCGGAGCGGTTGAGCCATCAACCGCGATCCACGGCTGAGGCGAATCCACCGTAATCGTCACGGCTGTCGGCTTCGTGCTGGTTAGCGTATAGGTGCGGGTTCCTTCAAAAGGACCACCGAGGGGTCCGCTTGCAAAGAACGTGCCGGTGGGAGAAGTGTTGAAGCCAGTCTGGCCGACTTCCACGGTGTGGGTGATTTCACGCGTCAGTCCGGTGGAGAAGTCTTCAAACACGACGATCTCTTCATACACGCCCGGGGGGAGGATGTAGATTTCCGGGCCAAGAGAGATGTTGACGATCTCTTCACTCCCGCCTGCTGGCAACGTGCCGGTAACCGGCGTGCGCGCCCCATTGATGACGATTCCGATGTCATTCGTGAGCGAGACCATGTAGTCGACATCGTTGTTGGTGTTGTTGGAAAGGGTGTAATCAATACTGTCATCGGTGAACGGTCCGCCGACTTCGCCGAGATGCACCACATTGCTCGCCGGGGAGATGGATAAGCCGCGCGTGGAAATGGTGTCCACCACCAGCGTGCCGGTGTCGTCCGGGTCGAGCCACGGCTTGAGACTGTTGCCGGGGCTGCCGCCGCCCTCAAATGAGACGGAGAACTTGCCGTACCAGTCCGAAGTCATGCTCGTGCACGACGCGTATCCGCCGTGAAGCTGGCCGATGACGCGATGGTCTTGATTGAACAGCGGCGAACCGGATGAACCGGGTTCGGTCGTTCCCAGGTCCCAGTCAATGATGCGAACATGCGTCCCGTTGCCGGGCACGGCTTCACCGAGGTAACTCGTCGTCGTCGTGGGATACCACTGGAAGCTGATGCGCTTCTCGTTGGTTGACGGGTGGTGGATGCCCACGGCCCATTCCGCGTCCTCGCCGGTGGCGTCCCAGCCAGCGTAAGAGATAAACCAAGATGGGTCGGGATCACTCGTCAGTTCCACAAGCGTCACATCAGATGGGCCATAGGCGGCGCGATGAACCGAGCCGGTATTGAACTGATCGAGCGTGCCGTCACCGGTTCCGCCTGATCCGGGCTGGCCTGGCGGGCGGCACCATGAGTTTTCAAAGTTCCAGAACACGACAAGCGAGGCCGCGTTGCCTGCACTGATGCCACAGTGCTGAGCGGTCATGAAATACGGCGTCAGGTCGTTGCGGACATTGTTGACCATGAACCCGGTGCAGAACGTCGAGCCACCGGTTGAGATGACCGCCACTGCCGGAATCTCATCCCGCCAGTCATCGCCTTCATCGCAGATGACATCCACGTTGCACGAGCCGGAGAGGATCGCGCCGATTTCGTGGAAGCCGCGGTAGCCGATGTTGATCGAACCGAGTTCGAGTGTGAGGTTGCGGCGCTGCGAAGCGGGGATGGTCAGTTCGACGATGATGTCGCCGGAGGGCACCGGCGGCGTCCACAACTCGCCATGCGGCGCATTGTCAGCAGCGGTGAAGGGGCGAACGACGTATGTCTGATCAGCGTTGTAAAGGAACAGCTGACCGCCTTCGGGCATGTGATATCGAGTGAAACCGAGGTTGATGGAGACAGCGTTTATGCTGGTGATGCGAAGTCGCCACAGCATGGTGTCGCGATCCAGCCGTTCCCATGTGCCATCGTTGTCGGGCGTGATGCGGACTTGGTGGGGTATGGCAAAACGCGGGGCCATGCCTTCCGCGTCACGCTGAGCGTCTTCTTCGAGAAGTTGCTTGCGATCGATCGCAGGCAGGCGCCGCTCGGCAACATTGGCCAGCGGTTGCAGATGATTCGCCCAGGCAGACGGCTGTTTTGGTACGTCCTGATTATGAGCCGGTGAATGCGGCGCGATTAAGATCGCGCTCAAACACCCAGCGAGGGATGCGGCCATGAGCCGCCCTCTTCCATCCAACCAAACCTTCATTGAGATTCTCCAATTTGACATTCCTGGTCATTGCTGCACGCCGACATGACCTGCAGTATCACGGCTTGTTCTCCACACAAGCTTCGCCACTTTCCCACAAGTGCAAAATTCTGGTGGGGGACACGCCGCGCCACGTTCATCCACCATACTACCGAATCGCGTCGGTGCGATACAAAAAGATGTGATTTTGCTCTGCACAGCACTGCAAAGGCGTTTTGGCACGCGCGGCGAAGGGTTGCCTTTGGTATCCTTCCGCACATGCCAATCAAAGCAACTGATATCAAACGCGGTCAGGCACTGATGTACGAGGGTCAGCTTCACGTCGTTATCGGCACCGAACACGTCAAGCCGGGCAAAGGCCCCGCCTACGTGCAGGACAAGATGAAGAACGTCGAAACCGGCACGATCAAGACCAATCGCCTCAACTCCGCTGACAAGTTCGAGGATGTCAATATCGACCGTCGGCCGATGCAGTACCTCTATGACGCCTCCGGCAAGGGTGACGGACCGTACGTCTTCATGGACAGCGAAACGTACGACCAGGTCGAGGTGAGTGCTGATGTCGTCGGCAAAGACCAGAGCCAGTGGATGAGCGAGAACCTTGATGTGAACGTCATGGTCTTCAACAACAATCCGCTTGGCGTGGAGCTGCCCGCGTCTGTGGACGTGGAGGTCACCGATACCACGCCGCAAGTCAAGGGTGCCACCGCGACGAACCAGCTCAAGGAAGCCATTGTCTCCACCGGCGCAAAGATTCGCGTGCCACCGTTCGTGGAGA
>PWVT01000207.1 GCA_003562195.1 Phycisphaeraceae bacterium
ACCCAGCGACTTGAATCGCTCTGCCGCACGAGCGAGCGATTGCGCCAGCAACTTGAGCAGGTCGAACAGCAATTCATTGACTCGATTGAACCTGTCCTGTCAGAACAACAAGCTGAGCGTTTGCCGGCGCTTCGTCATCAAGCATCCCGACGTCAACTGCGCACGCGACAAACGACCATGCGCTGGGTGGACTTCGAGCTGAGGCCAATCTGGGATCAGGTCGAGCATTTGGCTGCCCCCGATGATCGGGCAAGTGTTGCCGCCTTGCTTCTGAACTATGAAAGCGCCCTGACCGCACACTTGCGTCGCATGGTTGAAGCACACTGCACGCTTCCGGTTCGCATCTCGCAACTTCTTGTTGACTTTCATGCCGGTGCCTTGTCGCCAGAGGACTATCAGGCGGGCTACGACCGAGTGCGCGCTCAGTACGCCAGGACACTCCAGGCAATCAGCCGGTTGAACAGAAACACAGCACGTCAACTGGCGGAACTGATTGATGAAGATGTTGCCGTGAAGTTCATGGATCGTACACGAGTCGTAGTCTTTCCAGAACTTTATCCAGACCGAGGTGCGATTCATGATATCTTTGACGGAGTTATCCGTGATGCCGATCTGGATGAAGCCAGCCGAGAGAACGTAGCGGCAATGCGTGAGGAGTATGTTTCACATCATGAGCGCGTGAACGCCAGACTTGAGGAATTGTGCGTCAAGTGGGGCGAACAGGCGGCACTGGGGCGACACGGGTATCAGACGCAGTTTCTTCCTGAAGCACTTGAACCGCTCTTGCAGCAGCGACGCGAAATCTCACAGCAATGGCTCGAACGGCTTGTTACTGCTGTTGGGCATGATGTGGTTGAAGCACAACAATTCGGCGCTGAAACTGAACTGCTCCTGGAAAACAGCGACGCTGACTGAATGATCGCATTCATCATGTGAGACGCTGTTTTCGATGCAGTCTCCAGCATGCACGCATCGTGGCACGCGTGGCGATTGAGCCCCAAAAACACCAGAAACCACTCCGGGTACCGATTACGCCTCTGCCTGCTCGTCGGCCTCATCAGCGTCGGTCTCATCGGCATTCAGGCCGTGCCTGCTCAGCACATCCTCACCGACCGTCTCCGCAAGCTGCTGCATCCACTGCTGCGACAACTCCCGGCGCTGTTGCAACATCGGTTCCAGTGCCGCAGGAAGATCCTGCGGGAAGAATCCGTACCTGTCAAGCGTACCTTGTCTGGCAAAATCAAAATAGAATCGCTCAATCTCATCCGCCAGCCGGCGATACTCATCGTCGTACACATTCGCCAATTCCTTAACCGCTGCAGCCGTGTCTTGCTCCAATTCCTCGTCGGCGAGAATGTTCGCAAAGACCTCATGGAGCGATTCCCGATCGGGATATAACTGCGGGAAAGCTGCAGACTTTGCCAAGGCGAGGAATTCATCCGCCGTCTGCTCCGGCAAGGCCTCAGCAATCTGCATTGCGGCGCTCTCGTTCAGTGCGCTCAGTCGAGTCAGCGAACGCAGAAATCGCGACTTGCTGAGTTCGTTCCGCTGAATGTACTCGTTGTGCGACATTACGCCGGATTGCCAATCGGGAACAAGGCGGGCAACCTCCATCCTGCCTCGCCAGAAACTGTCCGTCATGCTGCGAATGATGGGCGTGATCGCCAGATCATGCTCCCAGAGAATCTCGTAGATCCACTCTCGATCTTCCGGTGACACAAGCGCTTGATCGGTCTGCTCCCACAGCGTCCGCACATCAGCACTGGCCCACGGCATGGTGCCTCGATTCACGTGGGCCTGTCGCCGGACGGCTTCGTTGCGCAGGATCGGCAGACGCTGAACTTGTTGCTCCGTCAGGAACGACTCAATGTTGTTGATGTAATGCTGCTCTACCTGTTCGAGTTGGCGGCGAAGTCGGGCGCAGTGCTGTAGCAGCGCTGTCATGCGCTGGCCGTGCGCATCGGTGTATCCGCCTTCGGCTTCGCGTGCGAGATGAATCTCAGCCGAAGCGCGCAACAGTCGCGGTGCCTCTCGGTCGAGCAGGGCATTGTGCTCCTCGACAAAGTGCGCAAACTGGGCCTGCATGAGTTGCAACTGGGCTTCGGATGCGTCGAGCAAGCGCCCCCACCGCTCCACGTCGGCCGGTTGCAGCACTTCTCTTGTCACTGCGATATTCGTGTAACGTGTCCCACGATCGGCATAATCGAGAATGGCCTTGGGACGCGCATCGCTTGCGGGCAGTGAACACGAGAGCATCACAAAGCAGGACGACAGGAACCACATCTGCATCTTGCACCTCCAGCACGTATTCCCGGAGCTACCGTTTGGCGACACCCAATCGCCACATTATCCAAAGCAGCCGGCACCGTGCAATTCACCGTCTGCAACCCATTCGGTAATCTCCTCCTCCGATGTGCCGCACATGCCTGGGCAGCAGGAACCACATACCGACACATTCCAGACCGTACACCACCCCCCATTCCACTCATGATTATCGCAGTTCCATCGACCCCGCTGCCCTGGATCGGCATCGTCGCAGACATATACAGGCGCATTTTGCGCGTGTACATGGGGACAAGATCATGTCGTACCGGTTGGAGCATTAAAACATTCCACACCCATGCCACCCTCGACCTCGTAGCAAGCTTGCGATTCCACAAGAACCTTGCAACCGCCAGCTGTAGTGTAGTGGGCGAATCCTGCGGTGACCGCAGTCATGAGAATCAGTGCGGACAATGCCCTAAGACGACTACGTTGTTGGCTCTCCACGTGGTGCTCCTTCCAGAAAAACTCGAGGTTACTTTTTTGCTCCCCACTTTAGAGGAAGTGGACAATTGTAAACTACCCCCCCCCCCGCTCTTGTCAAGAGCGGATTGCG
>PWVT01000283.1 GCA_003562195.1 Phycisphaeraceae bacterium
AGCACGTATCTGATTGCGCTGAACCTTGAGGACGGCACACCTCACTGGATCAGACATGTGGCTTCAAGCGGGTCGATCAGCCGTGCGCCGCGAGCATTCTCCACGTTGCACTATGAGGACGGACATTTGTATGTCAAAACAGCCGTCGGCGCAGTGGCGCGTCTCACTACTGACATCGGCGAAGTTCAATGGCTGTATCGCTTCCCCGTTCCGTTAAATCCCAGCGCGGCCGAGCAAAGCCGCAGTCCGTGGGAGCTTGATACCCCCGTCGTCACCGATCGGTATGTCATTGCACTTATGCATGACAACGCTGGGGAGCAAAGCATGCTTGTGCTCGATCGGGAAACCGGCCATGAAATCTCGACACACTCGCTGGAAGGCGTGACAGGACAGGGATCAACCTACCTGTTCAGCATCACTGAACGCTCAGCAGGGGGGCATGGTTGGCTGTATGTCATTGGCCGGGATCTGCGCGCGTATGCGCTGCCGGATTCACAGCATCCCCCTGCCGATGTGCTTCAAGAGCCAATCTGGACGCTGGATGTCGTCTCAGCCGATGGGCCACGCAACGACGTTCCGAGCGAGTTGCACGGCCGTGTGCATGCCGTCGTGGATCATCGGCCTGAGTATGCGGGCACAGCGATGGCGCTGGTCGTACCCGTGTTGGATGGAGTGCTGCTTGTTGATGCAGAAAGCGGTCAGATTACCAACCGCTTGTCATTCGACGGTGGGAACCCGGTGGTCGTTGATGCACAATTGTTTATTGCTGATGATGAGCGGCTTCGTTCCTACATGTCGCTAGAACATGCGGTGAGCATGCTGAAAGATCGAATCGTTGAATCTCCTGGTTCGCCTCAGCCCGCGCTTGCGCTATTGCGGCTGGCCAGTCGCGAGGTTCATGCCGGTGCTGGGGATCTTGCCATGTTGGTCTTTGCCGCTGAGTCGGCAATGCGGGCTATCGATGCGCTGCGCGCAGGGCGCAAAGCCGAAGCCGATGTTTCCCCGACAGTGCTGCAAACCTATCAGGCGCAGCTTTTTCACTCATTGCTTTCCATCCAGCCGCATCGGTTCGACTTGGAAAACGAGACGGGGAACACCGTCTTTGCACTGATGCGCCGAGCGCTAGGACAGTCATTGGCTCTCCGCAGCAGCGATGCCTCACAGGTGCCAAGCATCTCGCAACTTGTGCAGGCGCTTGACGGCATGTCGACGCACGCCAATGCGCTGGGTAGCGAGGCCCAGCGTCTGGCGGTGCGACTTGTCGATTACCTGCTCGCCTATGGCGACTGGAAATCCCTGCACGATGCAACATCGCCACAGCGGGCTGAAGCGGCCGAATCGTTCCAGACCATTATTGATCGGCCGGTACTGAGCAGTGTCCGCCGCCTCGAGTCGGACGTTGTACGGCCAGGCAAGGCGTGGGCCGAACTGCGATTGCGTGAACTGCATCGTGATGAAGCAACCCACCCAATCAGCCCAACGCACGGCATTTCAGCACGCCGAATGCCGGCTTTGGGCGATCAGCAGGGTGCTGCACTGCTTTTCGACGGAGCACTGCTTGGCCCAGCATCCCAACGAGGCCAACGCAACAAGGTGACAGATGCAGCACTGCTCTACCTTGCTGGAGAGGTGCAACTGGTAAAACCAAGGCCGAAGGGAGAGAACGGCTTTGCAGAGTACTGGGCGATTGATGTCGGTACATCAAGTTCGCCACGCGTCCTGTTGCATGATGATTCCCGTGTGCTGCTCTGGCTCGATGAACAGCAAGCCGTCTCTGGCGATCATGCCATCCGTGGTCCGGGTGTGGCGGTCATGCTTGATGCCCACCGCGGCAGAGAACTGTGGGCTACGCCGCGACCACAGTCGTACTTTGCCGGCGGCGCGGCCCTTGGCCGTGATGCCTCACGCAATCGAAGTCGCCAAATCGAGCGTGGCCGCGATGCCACGGAGGAGCCGACAATCATACCGCTGCTGGATGATGAGATGCTTCTTGTCGTCTTGCGTTCGGGGAGTGTGGCCGGTTTTTCGTTGGATGACGCATCAGAACCCGCTTGGGTGCAGCAGCATCTCCTGGATGAGATTCATCACGCTCATGTCAGCGATGGCGTTATGGTCGTTGTTGGCTCGATGCAAGGCGGCGGGGTCAGTGGTCGAGCGAACGCCCGCAATGCCCACAGTGGGTTGGTTGTGCTTGATGCAAAGACCGGTGATCGCCTGCACGGCAGCGAGCCACTGGCGCTGCTCGGCGCACGCGATATCAAGTGGATGGTTCTCGGATGGGATGGATTGCTGGTGTGCGGCTCCGAAACCGGCATCGAAGCGTGGAACATTCCTGAAGGAGCCTTTGCATGGATGAACATTGCACCAGAAGCTCGCGGCAGCATTGATGCGTGGCCCGCAGGCGACCGTATTATCTTGAATCTGGGCGCAGGCACGTTACGGAGTATTGGGGTCGCAAGCGCCGCAATCAGCCCGACTTTTGCTGAGCCAACGCCCTTTGAGAACCCTGGCGAAGTGCGCAATATCATGCAGCTTGACGAAGATCTTGTCGCGCATCATCCACGCCGCATCATGCGATTCGACATGGATGGCCAACTCCGCGGGGCCGATGCCGTGCAGGATGAACGTAACTATCGCTGGGTGCTGCCTGCATCGGACCGTATCATCGCCGTTGCCTCGCTTCAGCCCCAACAGCAGCAGTTGCCCGGCCGCGCCGGCCGCCAGACGGTGTATTCATATCGTGTGTATTCATTTTCATCCAACGGTCGCCTGTTGGATGATCCACTCGAAGTGCCTGCGCTGCATGAACCGCTTCGAGAAGCAATGCTGATTGATGGCTGGCTGTTGTTGTCCACCGGCGGCCACACGATCGCAGTG
>PWVT01000077.1 GCA_003562195.1 Phycisphaeraceae bacterium
CAGAATGACGTGGATGTTTTCATCCGCATCGAAGACCTCCATCTGGCTTGCGAGGTCTTTCATCAGCGCGGGGTTCAGCGCGTTGAGCACCTTGGGGCGGTTGAGGCGGATGATGCCGACGTTGCCATCGGTCTCAGCGAGGATGAGTTGCTCAGAGTCAGTCATGGGTTTGGGCTCTGTTGTTGCGGTCGTCATGGTTGTTCTCCCACTCAAAAACTTGGACAGTGGCATCATCCATCAGAACGCGCAAAGCTTCAAGCAGGCCAGCCACTTCTCCTGCCCGGTGCAGGGTCCGTGTGAGCAATCAGAGAGGGAAACTCGCGTCGGCCCCTTCTGTATGATGACGACGATGGGTTCACAGTCGCATAAACAATCCGCACCGATGACAGTGCTGGAGCAACACTTGGCTGTCAGCAGTGATCAGTGCCCGATGTGCGATTACAACCTGCACAAGCTCAAGGGAAACACTTGCCCGGAATGCGGCCACGGGCTGGAGCTGCGCGTGGCGGTGAGCAATCCGCGCATGGCGGCGTTCTACACCGGGTTGCTCGGCCTCGCTGCGGGAACGGGCTTCGCCGCACTGGTGTTGGCATTTGCGGCGACTATCTATGCCACGCGAACGGTCGGCGGCGGCCCGTGTCTTGGCGAGATGACACTGCTGCTGATCGAAGCGATCGTGTTGGGCGGATTGACCATCGTCTGGATCAGATGCTCCGGTCGCATCCGTCGCATGGAAACCTGGGCGCGGTGGTCGCTTGCAATTGGCTGCTGCTGGCTGTCATTCGTAGCCATGCTCGTGTTTGCTGCTGTGGTCGACTAACGCAACTCAGCGTGCAGCACGCTCAATGAGTTGTTGTAGCTTTCCTTTGGGCAAGATGCGCTGCACCTGCCGCCCCTTGCCGACGAGTTTCTCGCCTGATTCACGCTGATGAAATGCCTTGACATCACACACCAGTGTCGTCGGCCCAAGTTCCACCGCCTCCGCCACCACGCGCACCGTGTGGCCGAGCGGCGTGGGGCCGACGTGGTCGATCGAGAGGTGTGCGCCGATGCCTTCTTCGTGGGCTTCCAGATGCGGGGCGAGCACTTTACGGGCAGCGAGTTCCATGTGGTGAGCCATGGACCAGGTCGAGTACACGCGATGGACGACGATGCCGTCGAACGCGGGGCACATGTCCTCGGTGACGGTCACGGTGACTTCCGCGGTGTTGCCGAGTTTGAGTGAATCGAGCATGCGAGCAGTGTAGCGGGCGGGTTGTTTGATTTGGGTTCTCACAAGAGCCAGAAGAACGTTCTGCGGGGCACCTGCATATTGCACATGCCGCTACACTCGCAGCATGTTCGGGCTTGCAATATTCCTTGCCAGTGCATTCGTGCTCGTGGTCCTTGTGCTCACCATCATCATGGTGCATGAGGCCACGCATCCCCCGAGGCGAACCGCTGCGTATGCGGTGGCGCGCGGCTTGCCAGTTGACCCCGGAGAAATGAATCTCACATACGACGAATGGGTGCTGGATCGTCCCTATGGCGTCCATCTACCCGTGTGGGAAATCGAAGGCCGCAGCGAGGCAACAGGTCAACTGACGGTTGTTTTTATCCACGGCTGGGGACATTCTCGCATCGACTCTTTGTCGCGCATTGATCCGTGGCTGGCGTGGTGTCACCGCGTGATCCTCTACGATCTTCGAGGACATGGTGAATCGAGTGAGCACATCACGCATCTCGGCAATGGTGAAGATGATGATCTGCTTTCTCTGCTTGAACACTTGCGCGTGGAACGTGATGACACATTCATTCTTGTTGGACATTCCATGGGGGCGGTCATCGCCCTTGCCGCCGCCGCACAGCAGAGTGCGCTAAAACAGACCATCGCCGGTGTCGTCGCCTACGGACCATACATGAACTTTCATGGTTCACTGTGCGGGCGCCTCCTCGCTCACGGCTACCCCGCCAGACCCATGACAGATCTCGCCATGCTCTGGCTAACACTGCGCGGCCGAAGGCCGCACAGCTTGAGCGAGGAAGTTGCCAATGTTCAATGTCCGGTGTTAATCGTTCGAGGCACGCGCGATGCTGTTTCGTCTCTTGACGATTCTCAACAACTGCTTGAACTGGCACCTCAGGCATCATTACGTGAAATTGACGGGGCCATGCATTCCGACCCGATCCTGTTCAATCACCCGCATCACCTGGAGGAACTCGCTGCGTTTCTCTCACAGGTCTCATCCCGATCACACACGCCATAGGACTGAGCCAGCTACAATCGGTCCCAAGGGAGGTTCTGATGGTCACACGGAAAATCGGGAAATTGTTGCGCGGCAAAGCAACGCCGACACAGTTCATGATCGCATGCGTCCTTGGGGCGTTAATCGGCTTTATGCCCGGCTTTGCCCAGTCACCCGGGCTGATGATCGTGCTCATCCTGCTCCTGGCTGTGCTCAATGCCAACCTGTTTCTCGCCGCAACAGTTGGGTTACTCGCCAAGCTGGTTTCACTCGCAGTGATGCCACTGACGTTCATGGTCGGTCGGATCTTGCTTGACGGGCCAACAAGTGGTTTGTTCGCCTTGCTGATCAACGCGCCAGTGGGAGCCCTGATGGGCTTTGAGAACTACGTCGCCACCGGCGGGCTGGTGACAGGCACGTTGTTCGGCATTCTTGCCGGCATGCTCGTCATTCGCGGCATCACTGCATTTCGCATGAAAATGACGAGCATGCAGGAGAACTCGGAGCGATACAAGACATGGACAAGCAAATGGTGGGTAAAAGCCCTGACCTTCGTCTTTGTGGGCGGCGGCGGGAAGAAGGATTACAAGAAGTTGCTGACCAAGCGCATCGGTAATCCGTTTCGCATCATCGGCGTAATAGGCATGGTCCTTTTTGTGGTGTTATTGTTGATCATCTACCAGTTCGCCAGTGGACCCATTGTCACCGCAGCCATGCAGCGTGGGTTGGAACGAGCCAACGGCGCTACCGTTGATGTGCGCGACGCGGAACTCGATCTTGCTGTCGGACGCTTGGTTCTGCATGGCTTTGCCATGGCCGACCCGAACGATCTCACGACCGATCTGCTGCGTGCGGATCGAATGGAGGCGGACATCAGTGGGCGCGATCTCCTCCGTAAGCGCATTGCGCTGGACCAGGTACAGTTCGCCAATGCCTCCACAGGGGAAACCCGGGCGATCCCCGGACGGCGCATCGGCCGTTGGCCTGAACCTAAACCGGTGCCGGACAAAACCCCCGAGGAAAAGACGCTCGAAGAGTACATCCAGCAGGCAGAGGTTTGGCGGGAACGGCTTGCCCAGGTTCGTCAATGGGTTGAACGTATGTCCGGACCGGAGGAAGCTGTCGAAGACGATCCTGCCAAGCGACGTGAGACATTGCGCGAGCGTTTGGAACGTCAGGTTGCAGAGCGCGGCTACGCCAATGTCCGTGCAACGCATCTCGTGAAAGGTGCTCCTACATTCATGGTCTATCGCCTTGATGCTGAGCAGGTCCGAGCGGCTCAGCTCAATGGGGCAACGGTCGACATTCGTGGTCGCAATCTGTCCACGCACCCACATCTTGCCGATGAGCCGCCCAGCGTACTGATCGAATCAAGTGACGATCGCTTGCGTGCATTCGTTTCTCTGGATCATGCCGTGTCAGCGGATACAACGAGCACGCTGGAATTCTTCTTCCTCGGACTTGATACAGATACGATCGTTCGCCAGTTCTTGGGCGATCGTGTGATTCGTGGTGGAACGATGGATCTGTTTGCCAGCGGCAACTATGGGCGTGAGGGACCGGGCTGGATTGATCTCCCGCTTCGTGTTGCCATGCACGATCCAAATGTAAGCGTGGGTGGCTCCAATCGTGATGTCTCACTGCTCGAGGTGCCAATCGGATTGCGCGGCCCGCTGGATAACCTGATGATCATGCTGGATGACAGCAAACTGGCCGACGCACTTGTGCGAGCTGGCGCAACAGAATTGGCGCGGCAGTTTGACGATCAGGTTGGCGAACGCATAGAAGATGTCCTTGAAGGCGCAAGCGATCAGGTGCCCGGCCTCGGTGATTCAATCCGCGAAGGCGCGGGCAGATTGTTCCCGGGTCGCAATCGCGATTGACCGACTCGACGCAACAGCATCTGGCCGATTGCTCCAACGGTCAATACCGCCATCGCGCCAGTAATCAGGCCACGGTGCTTGTTGATAAGCCACTGGCTGCACCATCGCTTCGCACGATCATGAAAATCTCCATGCGCACCGTATCGCCCAACCACTGATCGCCAGAGATTGTGCGGTCGGTAATGGTCATCCGATTCATCAGTCTGCTGACCTTGTATACCTTCATCCGCAAGGTGGCGATCCAACCATGCAGGAAGAAACTTCTGGCCCCAGATCGCTTTTAATGTCGGCCAGCCCACCACCAGTTCGCGGCGGCGATTTTGCGAGGCAAACACAATGGCATCTGCCGCCAGCTCTGGCTGGAATATCGGCGGCACCGGCTGCGAGCGGCTTGGCATCCGCGATTTCACCCAGTGAAACTGTGGCGTGTTCAGTGCAGGTAAATGCACCACTGTCAAGTGAATGCCACTGCCCTGCGCGAGAAGCTCACTCCGCAACGAGTCTGTAAAGCCGATCATCGCGTGCTTTGCGCCACAGTACGCTGATTGCAACGGTATCGAGCGATGCGCGAGAGCCGATCCAACCTGTACGATGCAACCATGTCCGCTATGTCCACGCTGTGACATGCGCTTGAGCGCTGCGAGCGTGCCATACACCACGCCGTGATAGGTCACATCGGTGACACGGCGATACTCCCTCGGACGCATCTCGCGTACCCATGAAAAAACCGACGTCATGGCATTGTTCACCCACACGTCAATCGGGCCGAACACGTTTTCAACACGTGAAGCAGCCCGTTCAATCGCACCGGCATGAGCAACATCAGCCGGCAATACAAGCGCACGGCCGCCGAGGGACTCCACCTCACGGGCGGTCGCGACAAGCCGTTCCCGCCCGCGCGCGATCAGTCCAATGGAGGCGCCCCGTTTCGCAAATGCCCTGACCGTTGCCCGGCCGACCCCCGCCGATGCACCGGTCACGACCACGACCTGACCCATTCGTTTCATGGACCATTGTTGCAGCGCAGCGCGATTGCGCTCATGGGGTCGAAGACGGAATTACCGGCGGAGTGAACGTGGCGTGGCCATTTGCCGTCGCGCCCAAAACCGCGATGGCGACTGCTTCTCGCGCCTCAGCGGGTATGCCCAGTGCGTCGCTTGGGCGTATGGGTCGCTGAACCATGCCTTCCAAGAGCGTCAGCAATGCCATATTGCGTACCCCGCCACCGGCGACGATGATCTCATCCACATCATGCGCCGTAACCGCCTCGAAGATACACCGTGCAATGGCAGCCACAGCAGTGGCGGCGAGATCGTTGCCGTGCATCACGCCACGGTGCGTGGTGATCCATTGCATTGCTTCATCTCCAGTGCCAAGTGATCGACCAGACGTGCGCTGCGCGTGCAGGATGCCGTATAGCGTGCCTTCCGCTTGACCGTGGATAGTGCCTGCATGTGCTGCCCGGCCACCATCATCAAAGGGCATCTGCAGCGCAATTCTCGCTACGGCATCGAGGACCTGATTGCACGCACAGACATCGAATCCGCAGATGTTTGCCTTTGCCTCAGGGTGACTCTCTGCAGGCAGTATGCTCATATTGCAGAATCCGCCGAGGTTTACGATCGCCCTTGAGCGGGTCACATCACGAAACAATATCCAGTCAGCCGCAGGTGTAATCGGGGCTCCCTGTCCCCCACGGGCAAGATCAGCTTGTCGCAGGTCGTAGACCACCGGGCAGTTGAACCTCGCCGCGATCGGGGCGGGATTAATCAACTGCCACGAATACGGCGGTTGGTGAAACACAGTCTGACCATGCACCGCGACGCAGTCAGGCAGGCCGAATTCAGCAACCAACGGTTCAAGCACATCTGCATGCAGCATGCCGAAATCCCACGCCAGTTGAGCCAGTTCGCCAGCCCGCATGGGTTCTTGCTCAGCCGCCCTGCGGAGCGGCTCGGATAATGGCCACAACGGTGTACTCACATGCTTGAGAAACGTTGCTCGCAACGAATCGTCGCTCCCGGTGATGCTGACCATCGCTGCATCCAAAGCATCAATGCTGGTGCCGGTCATCACGCCGATAACATTGCGGCTGAAGGATGCATTTGCTGCCATACCCAGCCATGATATTCACTTTCCGCACTGACTTGCCGACAATGACCGCGCTGTACCGCAGAACTGTCAGACAATGCAAGAATGCCCGTACCAGCAACGTCGCAGATGGGCTATGCTGGACACTCGAAGTTTGTCTTCTCCTCCCGAACTTGACTGAACTGATCCCATGAAGCGAATTCTAGTTACTGGCGGTGCTGGCTTTCTTGGCTCACATTTGTGCGACCGTCTCATCGCCCGTGGCGACGAGGTGATTTGCGTCGATAATTTCTTCACCAGCCAGAAGGCAAACGTCCATCACCTCCTTGGCAACCCTAATTTCGAGTTGATCCGTCACGACATCACGCACTCGTTGTATGTTGAGGTTGACGAAATCTACAACCTTGCGTGCCCCGCAGCGCCGGGCCACTACCAGTACAATCCGATCAAGACAATCAAGACTTCAGTCATGGGTGCAATCAATGTGCTCGGCCTTGCCAAACGGATCAACGCCAAAGTGCTGCACGCCTCCACGAGTGAGGTGTACGGTGACCCTGATGTCCACCCACAGCCGGAAACCTATCGCGGCAACGTCAATCCCATCGGCCCACGCGCGTGCTATGACGAGGGCAAACGCGCTGCGGAAACGCTGATGTTCGACTATCACCGCATGAACAACGTGGACATTCGTGTTGTACGAATCTTCAACACCTACGGGCCGCGCATGCATCCATACGACGGACGCGTGGTCAGCAACTTCATCCGCCAGGCCATTGCAGGCGAAGATATCACACTGTATGGCGACGGGTCGCAGTCTCGATCGTTCTGTTATGTCGATGATCTCATTGAAGGATTCATTCGCATGATGGATCGGCCAAAAGGTTTTCACGGCCCGGTGAATCTCGGCAACCCGGATGAGTTCACCATCCGCGAATTGGCGGAGCATGTCGTTGAACTCGCTAGCAGTCGATCGAAAATCGTGCAGGCCAGGCCACTACCCGAGGATGACCCGACCCAGCGACAGCCGGATATTGCCCTTGCGCGGCAGAATCTGGATTGGGAACCTCAGGTGAAGCTGCGTGACGGGTTAGTCAAGACGGTCGAGTGGTTCCGAAGCGTCGACCTCTCAACATTCCGCGCGCCCACACCGAACTATTAGCCGGCTTCAGGCGTTCAATGACCAATGCAAGCCAGTGATACCCTGGTCGAGATTCCCGACGACGTTCGCGTCGTAGAAACGGCTGATTCGGTCTGCTACGTCCTGCCCATCCGCGATTGGCCGGCTCGCTGGTCAGCGTGGATACTTCTTGCCGTTGGCCTCTTGATGGTCTCCGTGGCGTTTGGCATGGCGATGTTCCTCGTCAGTTTGCCGCTGGGGGTCACCGACGCAATCTTCCTGACCGTCGGCTTCGTCACGGGACTGCTTGGCGTGCTGCTATGCCTCTGTGGGCAGAACACATTGAGCGGCCGAGTTGACCTCATCCTTCGCGGAGAGCAACTCACCACGGTGTCGGTCACTGGCAAGCTTCGCTTGCCTCGACGCAAGACGACGCGCAAGCTGACGCAGTTGCTGGTGATGCACGATCATCACGATGCCGCCAACGCCATCACTCCCTATCCAGACAAGCTCTCGCACATCGCCTATCGCATCGTACTGGTGTATGAGGATGAATCCCGTCGTGTCCTTGTGAAGTGGTACGCCCGTGAACATCTCGAACCAATCGCACACAATCTCACGGATCGGCTTGGCCTTGATCAACCGGTTCGGGTACTGATGCCGCCAAACATCGACGATGAGGACGAGTCTGATATTGTGCGACCCGAATCATCTTTGATTGAAGTCGAATACACCAAAGAGGGATTGTCCGCGATGGTCCCGCCCATGGGCCTGCTGCGGAGCAGTGATGGTCGTTCCGTCGGCAACCTGCTCGGTGGCGGCATTGCCGGCGCCATGGCTGGCGCGATGGCCATGCTGATCTTCACACCAATCGGCGGCTTCGGCTGGATATGGTTGCTGTTCTCCATTCCCGCGTTCGTCGGCGTGCTGTACGTCGGCGTGGGCCTGCTTGGCCAGCGTGACACGTACATCGATATTGTGCACGATGAGCTGCTTGTCAGCACAAAGGGCTTACACGGCGTCAAGCAGCACCAATGGAGTCGTGAGCAACTCAAGGACATCACCCTCGGCGAAAGCGTGCTGGAAATCAACGATGAACATTTGCCCCAACTCCACATCGTTCCCACAGAAGGTGAACCCCTTCGTCTGTTGACAGGCCGCCGCCAAGATGAAATTCGCTGGCTGGCACACACGTTACGCAAAGCGCTACACATCGAAAGTCCGAAGGACGATCAGCCAGCGGATAAGACGGAGCAGTAGATTGTCGTGTGAGATGATCTGCTCAGAGAAAATGCCAATACTGATCGCAGCAGGTCTCTCACTCGTACCCCACCTCTTGCACATCAATCTCCAGATTACCGATGAGCAGGATCATGCCAGCCATTTCATTGGCACCTTGGCCGTCGGCGAGACTTGATGTACCGGTAAGCACATGGCCGGCGTGGTGGCGGACGGGCAATGTGGCATCAAAGTCCACCCACTTGCCGTCGATGATTGCCTGCGTCCACATATGCCAGCCGAAAATTGTGTCGGAACCGGCGAATTGATCGGCGTACACCAATCCGCTGGCAACACGTGCGGGAATGCCATCGGCTCGCAGCATTGCGGCCAACAACACACTGAATTCTGTGCAGTCGCCAGAACGCGTGCGGGCGGTTTCCGATGCGGAAGCAAACGGCACATCCAGACTGGGGTTGGTCATGTACCCATGCACGAAAGCGTGCAAGGCCTCGGCCCGCTTCATCGCATCATCAGACGAAGTCAACCCGGCCTCGCGCACGGCCCGTCGGGCCAACGCGCGGATCATGGCGTCATCCGAATCAATCATCGGTGACGCATCGGTATATCGCGCATCGTTCAGTTCTTTTTCGCTGGCGGGCAGGTTGTCGTCAATGTCGATCAACAGTGTCACGCTGGACTCATCGTCACCACGCTGCACGCGCTGTGCCCCCGCTGCCGGGATATCCGGCATATCGCCGCTCTTCGCTCGCAGTACCAATGTGGCGGACCGCGCCTTCATGACGTTTTCGATCGGTGCATTGGGCGTGATGAACGTCTGTGGGAGCATGGGCATTTCACCATCGACGACCTGAATGTCGAGCGCCTCTTCCTTGCTCACGCGGCGCATGGTCATGGTGCCCATGCCGGTGGGGGTCTCCTGGAAGACAAGTTGTCCTTCAGCGGTGTAGTGTTCGATTGTCTCGATCGGCATGATGCTGGTGGTGGTGGTCCATACCGAAACGGGGATTTCCTTGCCATTGTTGGTGAAGGTGTCGTTGCCGACTCGGCGACTTTGAACTTCAACGGGCGTCATGCCGGAATCCGGCCCGAGCATGCGATACGTGAGTTCCTTTGCGTCTGCGTTGAGTCTTTCGCGAACGAAACGTTCCACGCCACGCGGTGTCAGCCAAACACCCTCCGGACGACTGAGTTCGCGCTGCGTCTCGCGCTCACCCTGACGCGCCGTGTGAATCACGATGTCGTCCTCGAAGCGCCATTCGTTAAACATGGCCTGCGCGGACATCACCTGTTCAGCGGTCATCCTCACCGCCTTGCCATCCTCGGTTTCCACGAAGGTGGAGGCCATGGTCATCTCACCCGCTTCGCCCATGCGCGAGATTCGCATGTGCATGTTGGTTGCCATGCGGTAAAGCGTGCCATCGGTGTACGTGGCAACCTGCATCCATCCCGAGCCCATGTCCCCCATTTGCAGTGTGTACCAATGCTCTGCTTCAAGGGTCCATTGTGCTGATTGCGGCTCGTCATCGGCAATAGCAACAGGCGTGACTGTCAGTACAAGGAGCACGAGCATCCAGCGTCGAGCAATCTTGCCGATCGAAGAGTCCAGCCATGTCTGGTTGTATTTATGCGTCAGAGTTTGTGTCTTCATCATTCTTGTTTACCCCCGATGGGCCGAGGCGTTTCATAAGTGGGAACAAAATCACATCACGGATCGTCGTGGAATTCGTCAGCAGCATCACCACGCGGTCCACGCCGATACCCAGCCCGCCGGCCGGGGGCATCCCCACACGCAGTGCGTTGATGAAGTCTTCATCCAGTGCGCGGAAAGTCTGGACCTCTTCATCTGCGCCGGCAAGTTGCTCGGTGAACTTTGCAAGCTGCACTTCCGGATCGTTCAATTCAGTGTAACTATTGGCGATTTCCATCCCGGCGATGAACAGCTCCCATCGGTACGACAGCGCTGGGTTGTCCTCATGCGGCCTTGTGAGCGGCGAGATCGCTGCGGGGAAGTCCATCACGAACGTCGGCCGGGTCGGGTCCACCTTGTCCTCGCCATGACGATCGAACAGCTCGCTGACCAACAGCCAGTGATCAAGGGCCGCTGCGTTCTCAATCTGTTCAGCTTGAGCGCGCTCACGGACTTTCTGTTCATCGAACATGGAAAAGCCAAGACCCTGCTCGAACAGCTCGCCATAGGTGATGCGTGCGAACGGTTGCGTGTAATCAATGCTCAAATCGCCGAAAGGAAGCGGTGAGGTCTCATCACTCGACTTCGACTGAGCCAACTCACGAATGAGCGATTCGGTCAATTCCAGCATGGTGCCGTAATCACCAAAGGCCTCGTACACCTCCATCATGGTGAACTCGGGGTTGTGGCTGCGGTCCACGCCTTCGTTGC
>PWVT01000270.1 GCA_003562195.1 Phycisphaeraceae bacterium
AACGCCACCATCGTTCCGTTAAACGATTTCAAGCGGCGTCGGATGCGGTTCGTTCAATGAGAGTGCCAGCCGAATTGATGCAAGGTTGATCACTAGAGTTCTTTGTTCACGATCACTCCGTGTCATAGATTTCTGTTTCCGGGTGCGTGGCGGCCCATGAGTACCAGAACGTGTGAATCGTCTGCGCGCCGTCCGGCGCTTGCACGACGGGGGTATGCCCTGAGTCAATTTCGGCTTCAATGATGAGTTGGCTACCGCCCAGGGTGTCAATCAAGCGTCCGTTTGGAGTACGGTGCACAACTTCAATGGGGATCGTCCTCACAGCGCCTTGGGCAACCTGGCCCCGAGGGAATTCGCTGCATCAAATAGCCAGGTGGACATGGCCGGATGACATTCGCCACTCACGCTGCGGCTGGTACAGCAATGGGGACAAGCGCAGACCTACAACTGACCGAGGATCACATCGACAAAGCCGTTGAAGCGCTGCAAAAAGCCGTGCAGCAACCAGCCCTAATCGCCATCCAACGACGCGCATGGTGTCGTGACGATGGACGGCGAATTAATGAAAAACGGCGTTTCTGATACTAAAAACAACGGTGTGTAAAACGAAGCAGCCCCGTGCGAAGGCACGGGGTCGCGTCAAATGGGCCAGAGAGGACTCGAACCTCCGACCTCACCCTTATCAGGGGTGCGCTCTAGCCAGCTGAGCTACTAGCCCGATTTTCGAAGTCGACAGTATAGCACCTTTCGAAGCGGCTCGCACACCATAACAATGAGTCATCTTGGAGCAATATCCCAGTGCCCAAGTGGAAGCAGCATGGGTGGGCCATTCACCACGCCATCGCCATTGAGATCGGCCTGACATGCCTCTTCCTCCGGGATGCATGGCCCCAATCGCTGAGCAAAATCAGCAGGTCCGACACATCCACCACGCGATCGTCGTTGAGGTCGCTGATGACTGGGGCCGGTTTCACCGCGAGTGTCTCCCACACGCCGTGTTTATGGCCGCAGTGTGGGAGAGACAGGCCATCGGAACGAACTCCACAAAGGAAACAACAAATAAGCCGCGGTTACCGATGGTGATCAGCAACCGCGGCTTGAGTTCATTCAGCCGATTCAGCCGGTGTGGGCACTGCCCGTGAATCAGTCACACGCGCCCCAGGCACCGAGCAAGATCAGTAGATCGGAAACATCGACAGTGCCGTCGTCGTTGAGATCAGCCGGGCACGCTTCGCCGCGCGGGCACTCGCCCCACGCGCCAAGCAGGATCAAAAGGTCGGAAACATCGACAACGCCGTCTCCATTGAGATCACCGATGCAGAGGTCAACCGGGTCACAACTGATGTCAATGACTGCTTCGCCGGTCGCACCATTATGGCCGCCGATGCGAATCAGATACGTTTCGCCGGCCGTGGCTGACAGCGTTACGGTGCCACGCGTCGAGCCGCATCCAGCTGTGTTGCACGCAAGAATCTCGCCTGAGCCGGTTGGGCAGGTAGAGCCGTACACGCCAACTTTAGCTGCATAATCGCTGGCGCACAGGTCAACTGTTAGATCGCCGGTGCAGGTCGCGGTGTAGCTGAACCAGATGTCCGCCTGAATGTTGCTATCGCCGAAGAATGAGCAATCATCTGGTTCATCAGGACCAGTCGTGGTTGCGCCATCGTTGCTGGTAACAGTTGTCCCGTCACCGATGACAATGGCGTTTTCGCAATCGTTATTGTCCGGCGCCGGTTCAGCAGTGGAAATGATCTTGAACACCGAACCACCGTTTGATGCAAACGGCTGGGTGACAATGTACATCTCGCCCTGTGCATCCTCGCCAAACGAAGAGATCCAATTGATAGAGTGACCGTCTGTCGAGGGTGACAATTGCGACGTAATCTCGTTGAACTCAGTCACATCGTTGCCATCAAACACGAGGGCCCAGATCTTTGCTGAGCAGTAATCACCAAAGATGTATCGCCCGTAGAGTGACGGGATGTCCGAGCCGCGATACACGTAGCCACCTGTGATGGCGCACTCTGGCTGTCCACCGATGGGGTATACATGGAACGGGAAGTCGTACGCGGACGGGCCGTCACAGCCGGAGGTGTTAAATGGTGCATTGCCCTCGTAGCATCGCCAGCCCCAGTTTTCGCCGCCAATGCTGGAGGCGGGTTGGAAATTAACTTCTTCCCATGCGCCCTGGCCAACGTCTGCCATGTACAGATCTCCGGTCAAGCGGTCGAAGGAATTGCGCCATGGATTGCGAAGACCATACGCCCAGATTTCATCGCGGCCGCTCTGCCCGACCAAGGGATTGTCTGCTGGGATACCGTAGTTCAAGCCAGCGTCGTGGTTGTCCACATCGATTCGCAGCATCGTGCCCAGCAGGTTGTTGGGGTTTTGCGAATTATTGCCCGTGTCATTGGCGCCGCCGCCATCGCCGCTGGCGATGTACAGGTAGCCATCAGGGCCGAAATCGATCCAGCCGCCGTTGTGATTGCCCGCAAACTGCGGCACTTCGAGCATCGTCAGTGCTGAGGAGGTATCAGCGACATCCGGATTGGACGAGACGGAATACCGTGCCAGGCGCATGCTGCTGTTCGTTGCGAAGTAATAGACGTAGAAAAAGCCATTGTCGTCATAATCGGGATGGAACGCCATCCCAAGGAGTCCGCGTTCATCATTCTGGGTTGTGCCGCCACTGACCATCGAGGCGATATCGAGAAACGGTGTGGAGTTGACGCTCCCGGTCTCAAGATTGAGGATCCGCACACGGCCGGGCTTTTCGACAATAAACAGCCGCTCTTCATCACCGGGAGCATGGGCCAGACCAACGGGCCGGTTCAACCCACTAGCCACGCGAACTGTGCCAATAGACCCACTGGCTGGTGAGGCCATCAATCCGATGGCGAGGGGGCAGGAGACAGCGACAGCGATCGCGAGGGCGGCTCGATACAACATATTTGTCCTTTCGACTTTCTCACACATTCCGACGGCGTTGTCTCAACATAAGCCCTGAACTCCTGCGGGGCAAGGCAAAATCGACATCTCGTCGGGAATCACTTCGTAAACGGGTTATAAGTCCTGACAGAGTTCAAACAGCCGCAATGGAACACAGGAGTTAGATCAAGTCGGATAAATATCGCACCGATCTTCGGAGACAGCGACCATCTTCCTCGAGACGAAGGACCACCATGAGCGCACAGACCATTCGCAAACAGCAGCAAGACGTGGTTGATTCAGCAATCGCCAGCATCAGTCATATCGCCACGTTGCCGGAGATCACGCTGAAGATCATCGAACTGGTTGAGGACCCAACCAGCACGGCTCAGGATCTTCACAACGTCATTGCGCGCGATCCGGCGCTTTGCAGTCGAATTCTGAAGGTGGTCAACTCGGCGTTCTATGGCCTGCCGCGCCAGATTGGTTCAATCAATCGCGCCATTGTTCTGCTTGGCCTCAATGCTGTGAAGAATATCGCGATTGCAACAAGTCTCAACAAACTGTTCAAGGGCGGGGATCTGTGCCCACACTTCTCTGCACGTGATCTATGGACGCATTCCATCGCAACCGCCGCGTGTAGTAAGCTGGTGTCGGATAATCTCAGGTTGAATCTGCCGGACGAGGCATTTCTTGCAGGTTTGATCCATGACATAGGCATCATGGTCGAGATGCAGGCAATGCGCAGCGAACTGGCGGAGGTATTCGCGCAGTTGGGAATCAACGCTGAAGGTATGCCGCAACGAAACATGCTCGAAGTGGAGCGTGAAGTTCTCGGAGCCGATCATCAGGCCTTCGGAGCCGCTCTGTGCGAAACATGGAAATTTCCAAAGTCCTTCGGCTACGTGACTGGGCACCATCATGACCCCATGACTCTGCCGGAAAGCAGTCGCCTTTTGAGCATGGTGGTATACGTTGCGGATCACATTGCTGGCGAATCCGGCTTTGGGTTTCGAGCCGACCTGCAAAACGTGGTGATCTCACCGGACATCCTCGCCGAGCTGCGGTTGAACCTCGAGCAGGTCAACCAGATTCGCGAAGCACTGCCGCAGGTCATCGATGATGTCGAAGCAACATTCGCTGTTGAGCATTGAGTTGTTATGAGCGTGTGTACTGCACGCATCTCGATTCGCCCATCTATTGAATTCGAATGCCGGACTTCCCCGGTGATCCGTCCGATAGTGCTGTAATGTCCTTTGTGGCGTCTGGGCAAGGCCCTTTCTCAACGAAACACAGTTGAACGGAGCTTTTTCGCTGGCAATCTGCGGTACGCGGGTAGAATTGAACCGTGCCGACGTCTGTTGCCAATCCGAAGCAGTGCATCGTGTTGACGAACCCAGAGCATGTTGCATCCAACGTTCAGGATATGCTCGATTGCTCATGGTCAGTACAGCGCGTCAGTGATCCGCTGCGCGCCATGGCAGAACTGGCGGTGTGTGAACGGGCAGAGGCCGCGCGAGCGGGGTGGGGGCTTCAGCGGGCGGTGTCAATTGTGCTTGCCATCGAACAGCCACCAGAGTTGCCAGAGGTCGCAGCGATGCTGCGGGCTGTACGGCGATATCTTCCCAACGTATCGATTATGACCTGCACCGACAACGTGCTCCAGTCGGTTGCTGGTCAGCCGCAGGGGTCGACTACGTGCAAGCACGCCACGGAGGATGCAGAGGCAATGAGAAATGAGAATGCAGCGCCTTCCATCAGCCGGGAGGAGTTGGACATGCTGCTGAATGATTCGGGAGATCACGATCGGTGAGCAGTACAGAGCAAGCCACATCCCGACGTTCTCGCCGTGGCCGTATTGTGCTTGTCGGTACGCATCCTTCCTGGGAGGGCGAGCGAGAATTAGCGAAGCTGCGCGATGCTGCCGGGATGCGTACTGAGAAGGTCGAGAACCTATTCGACGCGATCGGTGAACTGGCCCGAAGCACTGCGAGCGAGCCGATTGACGCAATGTTTGTGAGCGGCCACGTGCTCAATGGAGATGCGGCACGCGTCGCCCAGGCGATTCGTCGCTTGGATCCAAGTGTCACCCTCGTGTGTGTCAGTGATGACGGCATCGATGCAGCCGCATTTGACGCCACCATTCAACCTCCACTCGACGCACGCATGTTCCGCCGCGTATTGGATGGTGAGATTGATGATGATGAAGCCGAAGCAACGGGAGTGCCGCAACCGCTAACAGACACCACGAAGCCACGATCCGATACATCGCAGTCTTGCGAAACTGAGCCGGTCGACATCCTGCAACAAACCGCTGACAGCATGACGCCCCCGAGTTCCGCGGATGCCTCGCTTGGCGATATCGACCTTGTGCAAGCGGTAATTGATGGTTGCGATGACTTCCGTGACACAGCTGTGTCGTTGATCCGCCAACACACGAATTGGAACTGCCTTCGACTCGACGCGGCTGATGGTGCGGGTGAGCCGGTGCGCTACGGAGATCGGGTCTTCGGCGTACTGGCATGCACGAAGGCAACGGCAAACCAACTGCGGCCGTGGGCGACGTGGTTGGCAACGTGGCTGGCGATGGAAGAGTCGTTCCGCTCGCATCAACACATGGCGTATTGTGATGAACTGACCGGTGCGTGGAATCGACGATATTTCAATCGCTTTCTTGAGCAAACACTCAAAGTCGCCTCGGTCAAACGCCGACCTGTGACCGTCATGGTTTTTGATATCGACGATTTCAAGATGTATAACGACGCCTACGGCCATGCCGCTGGCGATGAAATCCTTTGCGAAACCGTGCGTCTGCTCAATTCGGTCATTCGTCAGGAGGACCGTGTGTGCCGTATAGGCGGTGATGAGTTCGCGGTTGTCTTTGCTGATATCGAGGGCCCGCGCGAAGTCGGTTCAGTTCACCCGGAAAATGTTGAGCAGATTGCGCAGCGATTTCAGGATCAGATCTGCACGATGAGATTTCCAAAGCTCAGCCGTGAAGCGCACGCTACGTTGAGCATCTCCGCGGGGTTGGCGACGTATCCATGGGATGGCGCTGACGCTAAAGCTTTGCTGGATCATGCCGATCAACTCGCTCTCCAGTCGAAAAATCGTGGCAAGAATGCCATCACACTCGGACCGGGTGCACAGCAGTACTGTCGGCGGCCGCTGCCGTGACCAACACCAACAATACAAGCGTTGGGCGAACAGTCATTCTGTCCGATACGCATCTTGGCCGACCATACGCCGCGGCTGTCAGCGCCGAAGCGTTGCGCCCGTTGTGGCAGGGGGCAGACCGGCTGATCGTCAACGGCGATGTCGCGGAAGTGCACCATCCCGATCACTGGTCCACCGCAGCGCGGCAGACGTTGCACTTGCATGACCTGTGCGAGGAGGACGGCGTCGCGCTGACGTTGCTTTCGGGAAACCATGATCCATACATCAGTGACGTGAGGCATCTGTATCTGCGCGGGCGCGCCGTGTTTCTAACCCACGGCGATGCGTTGCATCCGGCTATCGCGCCGTGGAGCCCGATGGCCGGTCGGATCCGCGCCGCGTATGAACAGGCCATGGCCAATGTGGATGAAGACGACCGGGACCAGCTTGAGCAACGCCTTGGCGCTTCGCAGCACGCCGCAGCCCATATCGAATTGCAGAAGTTGTCGCACGAGGCGGGACGCTCGACGATCCCCGGCATGTTGCTCCGACCCTGGGCGGTGGTCCGTGTGCTGTGGTACTGGCACATGTTCCCACAACTGGCGGCACGGTTTGCCGCCAAGCATGCACCGCAGGCGAGGTTCATCGTGCTTGGCCACACGCATCGGCCAGGTGTGTGGCGCATCAACGATCGCGTCATCATCAACACGGGCAGTTTTGGCTTTCCCGGCACGCCGCGGGCGGTGGTCCTCGAAGCCGGGCGCCTGACCGTGTGGCGGATCGCGTTGCGAAACGGTGCATATTGCATGAGTGAAAAGCCACTTGCTACATTTGAGAACCTGCCCGACGATGACGATGCCCACCAACATGGCGCAGCGTCAACCGCCATCCGCGCAGAACACCCGGCCTGGCAACGTGCGACCGAGAAGGCGTGAGACATGCCGCCCCGCATTGAATAACGCATCGAGTTTCACGCCGGTTGTCGTGCCCATCTGTTCACAGAGATACACCAGGTCCTCAGTTGCAAGATTTCCCGCTGCTCCGGGCGCGTAGGGGCAGCCGCCCAGTCCTGCACACGATGCGTCGAAGCTGGCAACGCCAAGTTGTATCGCGCGGTAGGCGCACGCCAGCGCCGTGCCGCGCGTGTCATGCAGATGCAACGTCGAGCGTTGCGGGGGAAGCACATCGCCGATCGCGTCGTACAAGCGTTCAATATCCGTAGGCACCGCCACACCAATCGTCTCGCCGAGGTCGATGTCGTCACGGGTCACATCGATGCCGAGATCAAGCAATCGCGCGATGACATCACGCACACGTGCAGGGTCGATCGGTCCGTCGTACGGGCAGGCCACCACGCAACTGACATACGCCCGGATCGGCAAGGCCTCGGCTTTGCACTGCGCGATGACCGGTTTGAACCGCTGCAGCGTTTCACCAATGCTGGCGTTGGTGTTCTTGCGGCTGAAAGTTTCCGACGCGGCGGTGAACACAGCGATCTTGTCCGGCCGCTTATGACCAAGAGAAAGCGCACGCTCCAGACCTTTTTCATTAGGCACCAGTGCAGAGAACACAACGCCGCTGGAGCGATCGATCCGCTGGAAGACTTCCTCAGCGTCACCGAGTTGCGGCACCCACTTGCCGCTGACGAAACTGCTGGCTTCGACTTCCGCAACGCCGCTAGCGGAGAGCAGGTTGATGAACGCGACCTTGTCATCAACGCTGATGGCGGCGGCCTCGTTCTGCAGCCCGTCGCGAGGGCCGACTTCCGTGATGCGAATGGCAGATGCGTTCATGGGTGCAAAGTCTAGCGGCTATTGTTCCTCGCCAGGATCGTCATTGCCGCGCATGATGATGTACGCGAACAGGCCGACCAGCGCGAGCGTGAGGATGACCGCTGCGATGAGAAAGATCACCACAGCCAGATCTTCCGTATCACCCCACACCTGCTGTTCTGGCGGGATCGTGCTCAGGATATTCATGAAGGTCGTCATCATGGTTCAACGCCCTGTTTTGGTTCCGGAAGAAAGCGCAGCGCGTGCACGCCAGCTGCAACCTGTTCGCCTTCAGCATTGACCAGCACCGCATTGCCCAACTCCGCATGAGCGGTCTTGATCATCGCGAAGGCAATGGGCGACGCGCCGAGCATCGGGCTGAGCGTGCTCGAAGTCACCACGCCGATCTGATCACCCATCTCCCCGCTTTCATCTTTTGCAAAAACCTGCGCCCCAGCGATCGGCAGCAGGTCGCTTGAAACGCGAAGCCCGACGAGCGTTTGCTTGGGCTTGCCGAGACTCTCCATCCGCGCGACGATCTCCTGGCCGAGGTAACAACCCTTGGTGAAGCTCACGCGCTCGCCCAACACCCCGGTTTCATGCGGCAGGTTGGTCGGCCCGAAGTCAATGTTGAACAGCGGCGTTCCGCCCTCGATACGGGCGATGTTGAACGCGTACCAACCGATCGGTCTGACACGTTCACCGGGCTTGCCCAGCGATTCGTCTGTTTCGAGCAGACGCTGCCAGACCGCCGCAGTCTGATCGACCGGCACGAACAGCTCAACGCCGATATCGCCCGTGACATCCATCCGCGTGATGATGAGTTCATGATCAGCGATAATGATCTTTGCGCAGCATCCGTGATCCAGCCGGAAGTCCTCATCGCCGCTTGCGTGGGCAATGACTTCCAACACGCGCGGGCCGTGGATGCTGATGCGGTGCGTGTCATCGGACACATTCTTGATGGTGGCATCCTCGGTGAAGATGAACTTGTCGAGCGACTCGAGCGTGGCCTGGGCCTGGTGGATGTCAACGTCGATGAGCACATGGTCGCCGGTCTCAACAACAGTGACATCTGCATCAATTCGCCCCTGGCGGTTCAGCCAGAATGCGCGGCGTGCGGCGCCGGCGTTGAGGTCTTTGAGTTCATTGGTGAGCATGCTGTTGAGAAACGCGGTGCGATCCTCGCCGGTGACCAGCAGCGTGCCGCGCTGCGGGCAGTCCATCAGCCCGGCCCCGCGTCGAATGGCAGCATACTCCGCCTCGACCTCGCCGAACGTCGCGACCACTTCGCACATCTGCTCCGGCTCGTCTGACGGACCGTAGGGCAGGTACTCCAGGTCAGCGGGTTTGACCGCCTGGCCCTGAGCAGCCCCGGGGCGGTCGGCTTCCTGCGGCGAACTGGCCTGCTCGGCTCGCGTTTGAACGTAGCGCTGGTGGAACTCTCGCAATGGTGTGTCATGCAGCATGGCTGATCCTATGCGTGACAGGAATTGATATTTCAAATCTGAAAATCGCCATGAAAGATTTCGCTACACTGTCAGCCCCATGAACATCAAACTGCTGAAAGAACTGTGCGAGACTCCCGGCGTGCCCGGCCGAGAAGAACGCGTGCGCGAACTGGTCACAAAGAAAATCAAAGGCCTGTTCGATTCGGTCACCACCGACGCGATGGGCTCGCTCATCTGCACGCGCAACGCCGGCGGGCGCAAGAAAAACCCCACTCGGGTGATGATCGCAGCCCACATGGATGAGATTGGGTTTTATGTGCGGCATATTGACGACAAGGGCTTTCTCTGGGTGAACGCTGCGGGTGGGTTCGATCCGCGCAACCTGTTTTCCCGCCGCGTGCTCGTGTGTTGTGATGGTGGCGACTACGAAGGCGTCATGAACCCTGGCGGCAAGCCGATTCACATTTCCTCGGCTGAGGAACGCAAGAAAGTCCCCGAGCTTGATGAGTTCTTCATCGACCTCGGCATGGACGCAAAGGACGTCAAGAAGAAGGTAAAAATCGGCGACTTCGTCGTCATGCACGAGCCGTTCATCGAGCAACCGAAAAAGCTCGTTTCCAAAGCGCTCGACAACCGCATCGCATGCTTCGTTGCCATCGAAGCGGCGAAGAAGGTCGCAAAGGCCCGCACGAAGCAGGCGTGCGAGTTGGTCGTGGTGTTCACCGTGCAGGAGGAAGTCGGCCTGCGCGGCGCGACGACCTCCGCCAACGCGGTACAGGCGGATATCGGCATCGGCCTCGACACCACGCTCGCGTGCGACACACCCGGCGTGCCGGACAATCAAGCTGTGACTAAGCATGGCGAAGGCGTGGGCATCATGGTGCAGGATTCTTCCATGATCGCTGATTACAAATTGGTCAACGAACTGTGCGCCGTGGCAGACAAGAAGAAGATTCCCTACCAGCGAAGCATCCTCGGCCGCGGCGGGCAGGATGGCGCAGCCATCCAGCGCTCCGGCTCCGGGGCACGCACCGGCTCGATCGTCTGCGGCACCCGATACATCCACACCGTCACCGAGTCCGTAGACAAAAAAGATCTCCAATCCGCCATCGACCTGCTCGCTGCGTGGATCAGTTCGGTGCAGTGATCGACTGAACGGCTTGGCACGAAAGTGACCGGTTTCGGCAGTTTTGAGCGCGTTCTGCGCTCTGAAAATCCGGCCTGACGATGCCATGACGCGTGTTTTGGCAGCTTTTTTGGTGCCACACGAACCTGCCGGTAGCTCAACGAGCAGAGCGCTCGTTTCCAGATGTGTGAAAAAGCCGCACAATCGCCACGATCGTAGTGATCGGCGTTTGTACGGCATGGGTCAAGTATGCCACGAAATCTCAGCGATGCAAGAAGAAGGCGGACATCGATGATGCTTTTCAAAACAGCATGTCCGATTCAGCCCCGGGGCCGACATTGACCGAATCGAAAGGTGGGGTAGTCTCTTGACACCTTGATCAAGGAGACTCCGACGATGAATCGACCATTTGTAACCGTGATGCACGCAGCCATAGCGGCTGTTTTCCTTTTGAACATCACGGCGCTTGGCGGGTGTGCTGCAAGTGCAGCGCCAACGTTCCTCGAAGTCCG
>PWVT01000183.1 GCA_003562195.1 Phycisphaeraceae bacterium
ACTGTGCTGGTGCTCGCCCTGCTGGTCAATATCTTCACACGCAAGCAAGAGGGTCAGGTTCGATTCCATCGTGTTGCAGAGGTCACAGAAGACACGATCGACCCAGCTGTATGGGGTCAGAACTGGCCAATGCATTATGAGAGCTACATGCGGACGGTCGATTATGAAAAGACGCGCTACGGTGGCAGTGATGCTGTTCCCGAACAAATGCTTGAGCGGTATCCCTGGCTTCGAATGATGTGGTCCGGCTATGCATTCAGTCTCGATTACCGCAAAGCGCGCGGTCACGCATACATGCTGCACGATCAGGACCATACCGAGCGCGTCAAGCAACGCTCACAACCCGGCGCATGCCTACATTGCCACTCGTCGGTGCTTCCTGCGTACCGCTATGTCGGTGACGGCGACATCATGGAGGGATTCCGCATGGTCAATGCCATGGACTGGAATGAGGCGCGAAACCTGACCGATGCCCATGGCAACATGCTTATCGACCATCCCGTTAGTTGTGTGGACTGTCACCACCCGGACACCATGGCGCTGCGTATTACCCGGCCGGCCTTCAAGGAAGGTATCGCAGAATACATGCGTCACTCACGTGGCATCGAAAACTACGACGTCAATCGCGACGCAACCCGACAGGAAATGCGCTCGTTCGCTTGCGCACAGTGCCATGTGGAGTACTACTTTGCACCACCGGACAATCAACTCACCTATCCATGGTCGAAGGGCATCCTCGTAGAAGAAATGGAAGCGTACTACGACGACATCGGCTTCACAGACTGGACGCACGGCATGACTGGCGCGCCAATGCTCAAGGCGCAGCATCCCGAATTTGAATTATGGAGTCAAGGTGTACATGCACAAGCCGGTGTGTCGTGCGCGGATTGCCACATGCCCTATCGTCGTGTCGGCGCGATGAAGATTTCCGATCATCACGTGCGCAGTCCACTGCTTGATGTCGCCGCCTCGTGTCAAACGTGTCACAGCGTTCCCGAAGCGGAGTTGCTCGCCCGAGCCCACAATATCCAGGATCGCACGCAGAAGCTCACGGAACGCGCATCAGATGCATTGGTTGATTTGATCAACGCCATCGTCACTGCCAAGCAAGCGGGCGCGACTGATGAACAACTTGAACAGCCCCGGCAAATGCACCGCAGTGCAAGCTGGCGGCTGGATTTCATCTTCTCGGAAAACTCCCACGGCTTTCATGCTCCGCAGGAATCAGCGCGCATCCTCGGCGAATCCATCGATTACGCACGCCGTGGCGTAACATACGCCCAACTGGCTGCTATGAATCCCCAAGGCGAGCCGCGTATCGTTGAACCAGATCCGGTCATTGGGGCCACCCCTGACGAAGAAGCACCTCCCGGTCGTTATGATCGCGGACATTGACGGTAACAGAAAGAACGCTCGGCCATTGACTGACTTCGTGTTATGGCAGGTCTTCTTCACCCAACAAGCGGAAGTTCTTTTTGCGGAGAATTTGTCCGGCCAGCGTGTGATCATCCACAGCTAGCGCGATGGTCGGCGTGCCGTTGGGCCGCAGCATCAGCGGATAAGCGAAGCGAATATTCAATTCGGCTCCGAGTAAGTACAAGCACATGCTCGCGAGCGTGTGCTGCTCAGCAAGTTCGACGATCAGCAGGTCTAACTCGGAAAACGCCTGTCCCTGTTCGCGCAGCAGCGCGCGAGCTGCATCGGCATTATTTGGAATGATCCGTACAACCGCGTAGTCCGACGCTTCGATCACGCTGAATGCGCAAAGATGGACCGTCTGTGCTTCATCGAACATGCGGACGAGGTTTAAGAGCTTGCCGACTTTGTTATCCAGAAAAACACTGAACTGCCGCACGCTCGGAGGGGCGTATCCCTGAGTTGTCTGTTGCGGAACGATCTGAGTCATTGCGTTTCCATACGCTTGCCGCTTTTGGCCTGCCACGATGAATTGTCCAAACTCATGAGGAATCCCCCCCACACCGGGCAGGGCTGCTCGGATAAGTAACCATCTATACTAGTCCTACGCCGGTGAAGCAGCGTACCATCGACGCCCCCCCGCGGGCAAGCAAAATTTGGGCAATTCGCACATCTTGGGTGGCTTGGTTTGGACTGTAGTCGTACCGGTGCGCGGCCGATAATGACAGTATGACGCTTGCCTCGACCTCAATCCCTGACATTCCGCGAAGCCCAGCGACACCCCACCGGTACAATGACACTATGGGTATTGGCAGCATTCTCGTAGATCGCGGTGTCATCAGTGACGATCAGCTTAATGAGGCCATCCAAGAGCAAAATCGGACTGGCGAACGGCTGGATCATGTACTGGTGCGGCTTGGAATGGTCAAAAGCGGCGATGTGCTCGAAGCGATAGGCCAGCAATTCGCCATGCCCATCGTTGATCTCAACTCCATCGACGTCAAACCGGAAATCCTTCGTACCCTTCCCGCAAAGCTCGTTTTCAAACAGCGATGCGTCCCCATCGAGCGGAAAAATGGGACGCTTCGTGTCGCAACCTGCGATCCGTTTGAACTGACCGCGTTCGACGAGTTGCGACTCCTCACGGGCCTAGCGATCGAACTCGTGCTGGCTGACGAGCAAGACATTCGCAAATTCATCCGAGCACACTACGGCGTTGCAAGCGACACGCTTGATGCCATGTCAGATTCAGGTCCTGAACTTGACACTGCCGAGTTGGACAAATCCTCTCAAGGCGAGATTGAACAGGCCCAGGAAGCCAGCGTCATCAAGCTCGTCAATGAACTGCTGCTGGAAGCAATCCGTGAACGGGCCACGGACGTGCATATTGAACCATACGAAGAAACACTCTCAATCCGTTATCGCGTGGATGGTGTGCTAAGCCAGGCTGGCGTTCCGGCTTCCGTAAACCGCTTTCGTAACGCGATTATCAGTCGCCTGAAGATCATGGCGAACATGAACATTGCAGAGAAACGCAAGCCACAAGATGGCCGAATCACCTTGCGAAACCGCGGCAAGGAATACGACCTGCGTGTTTCCGTGATTCCCATGCTCTTCGGCGAGGGCGTGGTACTGCGCATCCTGAACAAGGAATCTGTGCTGCTCGATCTTGACCAGCTCGGCATGGACCACGACCTCCTCGTCCGATGGGACGACCTCATCGGCCGGCCACACGGCATCGTTCTGGTCACCGGTCCAACCGGTTCGGGTAAATCGACCACGTTATACGCATCACTCAATCGCATCGTAGGTGATGACGTCAAGGCAATCACCGTTGAAGACCCGGTTGAGTATCACGTGGATGGC
This sequence comes from Phycisphaeraceae bacterium, assembly GCA_003562195.1. Taxonomy (GTDB): domain Bacteria; phylum Planctomycetota; class Phycisphaerae; order Phycisphaerales; family SM1A02; genus PWVT01. The sequence goes on from PWVT01000183.1 coordinate 3,283, forward strand.
GTGAACCAGATTCAGGTCCACGCAGATGTCGGCCTTACCTTTGCGACGGGGTTACGTGCGATTCTCCGCCATGATCCTGACATCATCATGATCGGCGAAATCCGTGACAAGGAGACCGCCGAGGCCGCAGTGCAAGCGTCGCTCACCGGCCACTTGGTTTTTTCCACGCTTCATACCAACGATGCAGCGGGCGCGATGACGCGCATGCTTGACATGGGCGTCGAGCCGTTCCTCGTTGCCAGCAGCGTCGAAGGCGTCATGGCGCAGCGGCTGGTCCGTCGGGTGTGCAAAGATTGCAGCCAGCCATATGTGCCGCAGCACAACGAAATCCCACCAGACTTTCGGGCCACGAACGACGCGGTGTTCATGCGCGGCCCTGGTTGTCGCGAGTGTCGCAACACCGGGTACAAGGGCCGTCTCGGCATCTATGAATTGTTGACGATGACCGAGCAAACGCGCGAGATGGTCATGAACCGCACGAACGCCAGTCGCATCGCCGAGGCAGCCGTCAACGCCGGCGACTTGAATCTCCTTCGTCACGCCGGTTTTGCGAAGGTCCGCGAGGGGAAGACCACGTTCGCAGAAGTTCTTCGCGCGACGAAAGCGTAAGGCACCTTCCACCCACATCGCCGTCAAGCACCGGCCCACTTTCCACCAGTTGTTTATCCCCAATTGCTCAGCAGCAGCAGCAAGTCGGAGACATCCACCACACCGTCACCATTGAGATCGCCAGGGCAGTTGTACAGATCATCACACGCCCCCCAGTTCCCCAACAGGATCAATAAGTCAGACACGCCGACAACCTCATTGCCGGTAAGATCAGCAAAGCGCGGGAACACTTTCCCTTCGCGGATGTTTCCAAGGGTGCCGCCTTCGTTGGCGATGTACACCGTCTGCTCATCAAAATGCCCATCGCCGTTCGTATCGCGCAGTCGAATCACTTCACGGTTGGCATCGCCGGCCGCGGAGTTGTCCGTTACGAAAACATCGCCGTTTTCCAAACTGATCAAGTCGATCGCCGTGAAGCCGGACTGCTCGGTCTCCCACACGATCTCAGCTTCGCCCTTGTTGTTTGCTGTGCCGTCACCATTAAGATCACATGCACGAATAATCTGCCGGCGCAATGGGTTGGTCACCGTATTGTGAATGTACAGGCAGTCCTCGCGTGCGCGGTCGAGGTCCACTGCAAAGCCCGGGCCGATCTCCAGACCTGATGCATTGTCCTGACCGAAAAAGTTCCAGTACTCACCCTTGCCATCAGCCCGGCCATCCCCGTTCATGTCTTCAAACCGCCAGATTCCAAGCAAACCAAACGATGCATTGCCAGCATTGCGCATATAAAGCACATCGTTCTCATCGAACACGATTTGATATGGCACGAAATCGCCGTTGCCCGGCCCGAATGCACCTTCGCCGACGTACATGGTGATCTCACCTTCGCCCATCGCGGTGCCATCACCATTGAGATCCTGCAACCGGTAAATGGCATCCGGCCCGAAGTTGTTGCCGGCATTTGAAATGTACATGCGACCATGACTGTCAAACGCCGCGCCAGTGGGGAACGCCAAGCTCTTGCCGGACAGATTGTCCATATCAGCAAAGACAACCGATTCACTCTCACCCTGTGCTGTGCCATCACCGTTGAGATCGCGAAGCAGATACACACACCGGTTGGCTTGGTCGCCCATGAGAACCCAGCCGAGGCGGCTTGTGCCTAAGGCCGTCGGGTTGGACGGGGCCAACGTTCCGGCTGCATTGGAGCCATCGAAGTACGTCCAGACTTCCGTGTCCTCGTCAATCTCACCATCACCATTCACATCGACGGCTGAAGCGATTCGATCGTTGGTGCGATCATTGAGCAGTAAGCGGCTTTGGCCATGCGCCTCAGCACCAAGCAGCGCGATGCTGGTGAACATACTGGTGCAAAAGACAATCGTGGTCTGGTTCAGGTCCATAACTCCTCCGTGTTTGGCGTGACAGGTTGTATTTGCCGCATGCTAAACCTGTTCGATGAGGTCGCAAGGAAAAAACACCAGAATCGATCATTTTGTGCTATCGATGCTGGTCGATCATGATCGCATTGCCATCAGGATCAACCAGCGTGATGTGCGCCGGGCCGGTCGATGATTCATCCACTTGCAACGTCAAATCGATGCCGCGTTGCTTAAGTGTTCGCTGAATCTCGCGTACATCGGTGAACGGATCGACGTTCTTGCCTTCGCGGTCCCAGCCGGGGTTGAAGGTCAGGATGTTGCCTTCGAACAGGCCTTGGAACAGGCCGATGGTCGCCTGACCACTTTGAAGAATCAGCCAGTTCTGCGCTGCATCGCCACCAACCTGTTCAAAGCCGAGCTTTTCATAGAACGCACGCGAGGCGGCAAGGTCCTTGACGGAAAGACTGATGGAGAAGTTGCCGAGGTCCATATCGGTGCTCCAATGCGTGTTGGTGGCTGGTGATGTGCTGTGTGATTGCACCGAACTGCACGCAGGAATCATCAGGGTGATGATCGAAACAGTGCACAAGGCCAGTCTGCTTTTCATCCGTGCCATGATACCCACTCCCCTCACGCGTCATCCTCATCATCCACCGGCGACGGCCGCACCGTGCCGCACTCCGGACAATAGATGCCGCGTACGCCGCGCAGCGTGTAGCCGCATGTCGGGCATGTGTACTTTCGCGGCGGAAGCAACGAAGTGCTGCAGCGCGGCAAGCCCAGCAGGAATCGAATCCACCGATCAACGAGGACTGCTGCAAGCACGATCAGCCCTGCGATCAGGCCCATGATGCCCAGCGGCATCACCACCGCAGGCGTCCTGTTCGGCATGGCCAATGCAGCAACAAAAAGCACAGCACCCAAGCACAACAGAATCATGCTCGTCACCATGAGTCTGCGAAAAAGTTGGCTCGAGATGAATGCCATTTGGCTCACTCCATTGCATGCTTCTGCCCATCACACCGACTGATGCAGCATCGCTTCCAGCGCATCAGCAAAGTGCTCACCCATCGTCGGTCCTTGATCTGGATACAGATACGGCTCGATCAACTCCACTTCCATCACCGCAAGTGCACCGCTCGGCACCCGCACCATGTCCACCCGCGCATACAACAACCGCCCATCAATCGCATCCAACGTGGCGCGGGCCTGGGCGGTCTCGACATCACTCGGCGTGTAGGTTTCCTCATGCCCGCCGTACATGGCTTGAATGCGGTAGTCCCCCCGTGCGGGCATCTTGCGAGCACAATGTGAAAACGCCTTGCCGAAAAACACGAACGAGTACTCACCCTCATCAACAATCGCAGGCAAAAACGGCTGGATCATGCACGCATCAGGCGGCAGCATGTCCGCACTCGGCAGTTGCTCACCACGAGCCAGCCGCACCTGCCGCCACGCGCTCGCGCCGACCTGCGGCTTGATGACAATCTCCTCAGCGCCCAGCTCGTCAAACGCACGTGCAACTGTTTCAGCATCAGCGTGCTCTCGCCACAGCGTGGGAATGGTCTGCACCTGCCGCACTTCCAGATCGCGCAGGTACGACTTGGAAAGATTCCACCGCACCGTCTCCAGCGAGTTGAACAGCGGGCGATGCTGGTTGAGCCGTTCAAGCGTCTGCAAGAACTCCGCCGGCCGCTCCGGGTAATCCCACGTCGTGCCGATGACAAACGCATCAAACGCATCGGGGGCTAACGCCGGGTCATCCCAAATGACCTGCTTGAGTTCGATCCCCTGCTTCGCACACGCGGCGTGCATCGGCTCGTATTCACGATCCAGCTCCCAATGATCACTCCGCACGTGCGGATGATCCTTGAGCATGTTGGCGGCAATAAGAAACCCGACTGTCATCATGCCGGGGATGGTACCGCAACACAAAAACAAAGCCGGCTGCGGGTGACCGCAGCCGGCTTTTCTGTTCTTTTCGAACAACCTGCAATTACGCAGGGCAGACGTTCGAGGCCTTGGGGCCCTTGGCTTCCTGGGCCAGGTCATAGGTGACCCGCTGGCCGGGGCTCAAGCTCTTGAAGCCGTCCATGTTGATGTCGCTGTGATGGACGAAGACGTCCTTACCGCCGTCTTCAGGGGTGATGAATCCAAAACCCTTTTCATCCATAAACTTTGCAACTGTTCCGTTAGCCATGTTGTGGCCCTTTCATTCGTCGGTGAATCCGATTAGGCCAAACGTAGCCGAACCGAGCAGAGGTGTGACGTGCCGTACTCTGACTTGTGATCGCACAAGTATAGCCGGTCTCACCGGAATAGCGAATCGCCATCTTTATTATGGTTCTGGTTCTGGTTGAGTAGAGGTGGCGCAGGCGTCCCGCCTGTGCATGGTCTGAACAGGCCAGAGGCCTGTTCCACTTTCAAACTGATCCACTACCCTTTTTATTCGTTTACCGTGCCTTACGCCTACTCGGTGTATCCCCCCGCCGCATCGCCGCTTTGCGGACGCAACGATACGATTCGCGAATGCTCTGGGAATTGCTCACTGCCTTTGTGCTCGCCGCCACGCCGTGGATTGAACTGCTGCTGGTCATCCCCGCTGGCCTGGCGTGGGGCTTACCGCCCATACCGCTGGCCATCGTCGTGATTGCAGGCAATGTGTCATCGCTGGTGCCGGTGATCTGGCTGCACGAGCGGTATCGTCGCTGGCGGTATGCACGGGTACGAAAACGCGTCGCGGAGCGGCGAGGTCAACCAAGATCCGATCGCCCACGAACCCGCCGCGGCGCCCGGGCTCAACGACTCTGGAACCGCTACGGCCTGCCCGGCCTCGCCCTGCTGGCCCCGCTGGTGACCGGCGTGCATCTCGCCGCAGCCATCGCCCTGCTGGCTGGCGCCAACCGCAAACTGGTCCTGCTCTGGCTGATCGGGTCAATCATCCTCTGGACCATCGGTATGACAATCGTGACCATGCTCGGCCTGGAAGGGATCAGATTACTCGGCAGTTGATCGTGCGATTGGTAAGCTGGTTTGCCAGAAACAAAGGAGTGGGCTCCATGCAAATCCCGCATTCTGCTGTACTTCCCCGTCTGCACCGCCTCAACGCGGCCTGCGCCGCTGCCATCGCGATCGTCATGGCACTTCACCTTTGCTCGGCTGCCTTCGCGCAGGCCGCGGACCTTGCATCAGAGCGGTTTACCATCACGCGCGATGGCCACGAACTCACGCTGCCGTACGAATCTTCGTATCCGCCGGCACGCTCGGAGATCAGGCACCTCGTGGTGCTCGTCCACGGCCTGCATCGCGATGTGGATCGCTACCACCGTTTCATGCAACAGTTGTGGGAAAGGCAGAACGAAAGAACGCTCGCCATCATCACCCCGCAATTCATAACGCAGGAGGAGGTCAAACAACACAATCTTGATGAACGCTTCCCGTACTGGACGCGCCACGGCTGGCCGATCGGCCATCGCTCACGCTCTGATGACCCGCACCCGCGACCGGTACGCATCAGTTCCTTTGAGATGCTCGATGAAATGCTCCTGGCAGCGACCAGTGCCCTGCCGAACCTGCAGGGCATCACCATCGCAGGGCATTCAGCAGGCGGCCAGTTTGTGAACCGCTACGCCGCGAGCAACCGCGCAGAGCCGCAACTGAGCCAGCGCAACATCGCCATGCGCTACATCGTCTCGAACCCGTCATCGTATCTCTACTTCTGTGACCACCGCATCACATGCCGCCAGACCATGAGCTTCGGCGTCCTTGATGACGATGACTGCGCGATGCTCAACACCTATCGCTATGGCCTTGGCGAGAACGCCAACGCATACCTCCGCGCGACAGGTCTCGAACGAATCCCCAAGCTGTACGCCTCGCGCCGCGTGCTCTATCTGCTCGGCGAGCAGGATAATGACCCCGATGGAAGAGACCTTGATAGCGGATGCGGCGCAATGGCGCAGGGGTCGCACCGCTTCGAGCGGGGGCTGATTTATCACCAATACCTCGCGCACCGCTTCGGGGAAGAAGTCCACACACGTCACCGCATCGCGACAGTGCCGGGCGTCGGCCACAGCGCAGCACGAATGTTCCGATCTTCTCAAGGCCGCGCAGCACTGTTTGAGTCATGGAACTGATCACGCATCTGGCGAACCGGATGACAATCGTGACCATGCTCGGCCTCGAAGGCATCCGATTACTCGGCAGTTGACTTTGGCCGCAGCTTTGACGCACCACGCAACGTAAAATATCGCCATGACAACCACTCCTTCTCATGCACCTCGCTACGTCAGCCACGATGATGGCGAAGTCCACGCCGTCATGGGCGACCCGATGCGATTCATCATGACCGCAGCACACTCCGGCGGCGGGTACGCCTTTGCTGAACTAGAGGTCCGGCCCGACAACGGTGCACCGCCGCACATTCACCACAACGAAGAAGAAGCGTTCTACATCCTCGAAGGCACGATCACCGCAACGGTGGACGGCACCAAGCACCGCTTGAACAAGGGCGACTTCATCCACATGCCCCGCGGCGCAGTCAGAAGCTTCACGAACCCGACAGAGGCCAACAGCCGACTGCTGATTCTCCACTGCCCCGGCTCAGCATCGGAGTTTTACATCGGCATGGGCAAACTCCCCTACCCGCCAGACCTCAACGATGTCAAAGCCCTCGCTGATCAACACGGCATCGAGATGGTCTTGTAGCACACTGCCGCACCCAGCAGCGCGGCGGGGCGCATCCCCCGGATCGCAGCAGGTTGAAACCTGCCCGACGCGGCTGAAACCCCTCGTCATCGTCGATATTCGGACGTGACCCCCCTGCCGCGTGCAGATAATGTGGGTCGGACGTCGTTGCGGGGCACGGCAACATGCTCGATCGAAGCGCGGTTGTGTTCTTTCATTGCGTGGTTGTCGACAACCGCGCTTCGGCGAATCACAACCATGCTTCGGTTCATGACAACCTCGCTTCGGTTGATGGGCGCCACCGCGTGAACTTCATCAACCATCGTTCGAAAAACGACAACCACCCGATGGTTGATGTCAACCACCGCTCCAACGAACACCCCCAACGATCGGTTGAACATCTTGCCACCGGCCCCCGGAAGTCGGCCCCGGGATGTGCCCTCACCCCGGCCCTTGTATGTTACAAATCGGCGGCAAAAGCCGTTGAAATAACAAGGTGCGGCGGGCCGGCTTCGTGAGCGTAGCGAACGAAGCCGGGGCCGCCGCAGCCGGTCGCGAGATCGTCAGCCCTCGGGTCGTTGCAGGCCGTGGGAGAGCCGGATCCCGGTCGGTTCTTTGAGTCTAGCCCGTACAGTCGCCTGGGCCTCTGCTTCACGCAAGCCCGCATCTTCAAGGAAGGGAACAACTCATGCAACAACTCACCGCCGGAATCGACGTCGCCAAGCAACATCTCGATCTTGCCATCCACCCATCGCAGGAGCATCAACGCTTCACCAACGATGCTGAAGGTTGTGCCGCGCTGCTCCAATCGCTGAACAACACCAGCGTCACGCGCATCATCATCGAAGCCACCGGCGGCTATGAACGGCTTATCGTCACTGAACTGCTCGCTGCCGGGCTGCCGGTGTTCGTGGTCAACCCGCGCCAGGTGCGTGACTTTGCCAAGGCCATGGGCCAGTTGGCAAAGACCGATCGCATCGATGCCCAGGTGCTTGCGCGCTTCGGCCA
>PWVT01000219.1 GCA_003562195.1 Phycisphaeraceae bacterium
CCGCCAGATTTCCGCCCGCCGCATGCTGTACTCCAGCCCGCAGATTGACATCACACGCGATGTCATCGGCCGGATGAACAATGAGTTCCGTGTCGCCGCTGGACGATGACCCTTCATGCCGACGGATGGAACACACACGACGGCGTCGCTCGCTGCGCATTTGAATGGAACACTCAACGGCGCTGACTTTCAGATTACTACCGTCAACGCGCTGCATGATGCCGGGCCGACTGAGATCAGCTTCATCACCAACGATCGCTACGCGCAGATGTGGGGCACATGCACTGCTGGAGCGGCGATTGTCAGCGCAAACGTTCGGGTGCCTGACCATGAACCAGCTTCGCGAGCACTGATCGTTGTTGAAAATGCGGAACTTGCATTGATTCGATTGCTTGAGCTGTTTGCACCGGAACCACCTCGGCCTGATATCGGCGTCCATGAAACGGCTTGGGTTCACCCCGATGCAACGCTTGGCGAGCGTGTGCGAATCGGCCAATACGTAAGTGTCGAGCGAGATGCAGTCATCGGCAATGATGTAACGCTTCATGCTGGTGTGCGAATCGCTCACGGAGTCACGATCGGTGATGGCAGCGAGTTGCATCCGAATTGCGTTGTCGGTTTTCGGTGCGAGCTTGGCTGCTCGGTTATTTTGCACTCGTCCGTCACCATCGGGGCTGACGGGTTCGGCTACCGCCCCGCGGCCGATGGAAAGTCGCTTCTGAGAATGCCGCACATTGGCAATGTCGTTCTTGAGGACAACGTCGAAATCGGAGCCAGTAGCTGCATCGACCGAGGCAAGTTCAGTTCCACCGTGATCGGGGCCGGGACCAAGCTGGACAATCTTGTGCAGGTTGCACACAACTGCCGGATTGGTCGAGGGTGTGTGGTCGCGGGCCAAACGGGCTTTGCAGGATCGGTCACCGTAGGTGATGGGGTTCAGGTCGGCGCCCAAGTGGGCGTCGCGGAGGGGCTTACGATTGGTGATGGAGCGAAAATTGGCGCCAAGTCCGGCGTGATGAAGGACGTGCAGCCAGGCAAGGAAGTCCTGGGCACCCCAGCGGAAAATCTCCGTGACACATTGCGTCAGTTCGCTGCGCTTCGTAAGCTACCAGCTATAATTGCCGAGTTTTCGCGGCAACAGAGGACGGTGGACTAGTTGGAGCCAAATCAGGCGGCTCTGAAGCTACGAAACGCCTATTGTTGCCTTGATGCCGCTGTTCACTGCATCGGCGTCGTGCGTTGCGCACACATGCTGCCAGAATTCGCTCAGCTCCCTGACGACCATGCTTCAATCCACGGTAGACAACCCGGCAACTTCAGCCACGTCGAGCGACTCGCGGACACTGAAAGGCGCTGGGCGTTTGCCGGCCAAGCAGCACACCGTGGCCGGTCCGGTGCGCATCTCCGGTAAGGGGCTACTTTTGGGAGAGCATGCAGATGTCACCATTCTCCCGGCACCAATCAATCACGGCATTGTCTTTGAACGCACGGATCTCGACCCGCCGGTCCATATTCCGGCGCTGGTGACCAACGTGGTCAAACGGGCCCGTCGAACAACACTCAAACTTGGTGCTGGATCATCCAACTCACCGGGAAGCGGCGCGTCGGTTGAAACGGTCGAGCATATCATGTCCGCCTTTGCGGGCCTTCGCATTGACAACGCCCTGGTCCAGATTACCGGACCTGAACTCCCATGTGGTGACGGCTCAGCAGCCCCGTTTGTGGATCCGATCCTCAACGTCGGCTTGAGCGAACAAGATGCCCCGCGGCGGGTGTTCAAGGTTGTTGAGCCGGCCGTAGTCGAAGATGGTGATGCCATGCTCGCTGTCTTTCCTAGTGATGAAGATGAGTTTAAGCTGATTTTCGATCTGGATTACGGCCCCAACTCGCATCGCATCAAGCGACAGACGCAGACATTCGCCTTTGCCAACGGCGATTACCAACATGAGATCGCCCGCGCCCGAACCTACAGCTTGCGGGAGGAAGCGCAGGCACTCTGGGATCGAGGCATGTGTCAACATCTGACCCCCAAGGATGTGCTGGTCATTGGTGAGGACGGCCCCATTGACAATGCCTACCGCTATGAGAACGAGCCGGTCAGGCACAAAATCGTCGATTTGCTCGGCGACCTGTATCTCGTGGGCTGTGAGGTCCATGGCCGGTTCGTTGCACACAAGTCCGGCCACGATCTCAACCGTCGAATGGGCTTGAAGATTCTCAAGCAGATGCGAGCGGCCCATCGCCAGGAGGTCAGTTTGCGCGGCCGCGAGTTGGATATCCGCTCGATTCAGCGGATCATGCCGCACCGATACCCCATGTTGCTGGTCGATCGCGTGGTGGAGATGGAAGGTGACCGACGTGCGGTGGGCATCAAGAATGTGACGATCAATGAGCCGTTTTTTCAGGGCCACTACCCCGGCACGCCGATCATGCCGGGAGTACTGCTTGTTGAGGCCATGGCCCAGCTTGGTGGCCTGCTGATGAGCCAGAACCTGGAGCACACCGGCAAGATTGCCGTGTTGCTGAGTCTTGATCGTGTCAAGCTGCGTAAGCCCGTGACACCCGGAGACCAACTCGTGCTTGAAGCTGAAGCCATCCGTGCAAAAGCACGCACCGGCACGATGAAATGTCGGGCCTTCGTCGGTGGGAAGGTGGCTGCTGAGGCGCAAATTCGCTTCATGATGGTCGATGCGGAGCAGGAGACATGATCATGGCAAACTACTGCTCCCCCACTGATTTTTTACACTGCACTTACGCGCGTGTCCCGATCGGTTTCAGGCCTGACTCGCGCGATTTTGGGATGTTTTCAGACTGATGACGAAAATACACCCTACTGCGATCATTGATCCCTCTGCCGAACTTGCTGATTCAGTCGAGATTGGGCCTTATTCCGTCGTCGGTCCGCAGGTGACCATCGACGAGGGGACCGTGCTGCACAACCATGTCACCGTGGCATCACTCACGACCATCGGCCGCGAGAACGTCATTTATCCTTTTTCCGTCATCGGGGCCGACCCGCAAGATCGCAAGTATCACGGCGAAATGGCCGTGTGCATCGTCGGGGATCGCAACTCCATTCGCGAGCAAGTCACCATCCATCGCGGGACAGGCAACGGCGGCGGCGAAACACGCATCGGAAGTGACAACCTCATCATGGTTGCGGCCCACATCGCCCATGACTGCTGGATCGGCAACGATATCTGTGTAGCAAACCAAGTCATGCTTGCCGGGCACGTGCATATCGAAGACGGCGCGAATATCGGCGGCGGTGCTGGCGTGCATCACTTCGCCACCGTCGGCGCGTGTGCGTTCGTCGGTGGATTGGCACGAATCACCAAGGATGTCCCGCCATTCATGATTGTCGAGGGCAATCCCGCAGAAGTCCGCGCGATCAACTCCATCGCGATGCTGCGTCGCGGCTACCTGCCGGAACACATCGAAGCCGTCAAGACTGCGTTCAAACGCCTGTTCCGTGATAACGGTGATCCGATGATCGACAAGATCGTCGAACTGCGCGAGTCATACCCCGATGTACCCGCGGTCACTCGCTTGTGTGATGCACTTGCAGCCGCAGCGATCGGCGTGCACGGACGTGCACGCGAATTGACCAGGCCGGACGATAAACGCACGGTCGCTGCCCATTGAACCGCTCAACTCAATGTGCTGAGCTGGCCCGTACGATCCCGGCAATTGACCATATACTTGCGCCGTGCCGAATGTTTTGATCATTACGACCGCAGGTATCAACTGCGACCGCGAACTCGCCCACGCGTTCGAGTTGGCCGGAGCCAATCCCCAGTTTCTGCATCTCAACCGATTGATCGCTTCTCCTGAACTGATCGACGATTTCGATCTCATCGGTCTGCCTGGCGGCTTCAGCTACGGGGATGCGGTCGCTGCCGGCCGTATTGCAGCACAACTGATGCGGCGATCGCTGTACAGCGCCTTCGTCAACGCGATTGAGCGACATGTGCCGATCATCGCGCCGTGCAACGGGTTTCAGATCGCCGTGCAGATCGGCCTGTTGCCCGGGCCTGCCGATGGACGTTGGCCGAGTTCGCCACCGACACCGATCGTTGCCTTGGCGCAGAACAACGCAGCGCGATTCATTGACCGATGGTGTCGTATAGACATTCCGAAAACCACGCGATGTGTGTGGACGCGTGGGATCGAGTCGCCTTCCGCCGCTGCCATGTTGCCCATTGCTCATGGCGAAGGCCGCTTCGTGGCCAATCCCGGCGTGATTGACCATCTCGCCTCCAATGGACAAATCGCGGTGCGCTATGCAGTGGATGACAACCCGAACGGCTCAGTGAACGATGTTGCCGGGATTTGCGATCCTTCGGGTCTGTTTCTTGGCCTCATGCCTCACCCTGAGCGGTACACCCGCTGGAGCCAGCATCCGTTCTGGACGCGCTTGGAAACGCACGTCACCGCAGATGAGCCACCTGGCTTGACGATGTTTCGAAACGCAGTGGCTTACGTGGCCAAGCGAGCCGATTCGCATCCGATCGTCACTGCAGAAAGTCGCTAGATCGTCCGACAGCGGAGGGCTATGCATGTCGCAGTTTCTGTCCAACAAGTACCTGAGATACCGAGGGCTGGATCAAACCCCCGGCAGGATGATCGACAACGATCACCCATGCAGCAACTGCAGCTACAACCTGCGCGGACTGATGAATACCGGGGCCTGTCCTGAGTGTGGAACACCGATCAAAATCTCACCACCTGCTCGTATGAGTCTGCTGAGCGATGCACCGGTCTCGGACATTCGAAAGCTGGCCTGCGGACTGTGGATGGGAATCGCAAGTCTCGTGGGATTGCCGGTGGCGGTGATCGCAAGTTATCTCCTCGCACTGCGCTTTAACCCCGCTGGTTCCGGCGACTACGTGATGTGGGCGTTGCTGTCTCTTGCGCTGCTGTGGGCCATGGGCGTCTGGAATATGACGCCGGTCTTACAGACACCCGAGGGAACCAAGCACGGCTTTACGCCCAAGTCACCAACGCGCCAGATCGCTCGTTTTTCTCAAATCGGCTGGGTGCTGGCCGTCATCCTACTGATGATGCCGCCTGGTGCAGCGTTTCCAGTTGGGATCGGCATCGCTGGCTCGATCTGTCTTGGCCTCGGCGGACTGGTTGCGCTTTCGCTGATGCTCGGTCGATTGGCGGATTGGTCGTGTGATGAGCCGGCTGGGGGCATGCTCAATGTCACTGTCTGGCTGTTGCCGTTGGCGACAGGATTGCTGCTGCTCGCGCCGGTGTTTCCGTTCGCCGGGTTCTTTTCGTGCCTTGCCGTGCTGATGTGGATGTTCGCGGCTGGCGCGTTCACGTTGGCCATGCTCTCACTGGCAGTATCAGCGGCGTGGTCGATTCGTCACGCTCATGAACGAAATTCCAAAGAGCAAGCGCTTCGGGATCGAATCGTTCACCGACCTCCGCTGCCGCCGATACCGGACGGCCCGATCAAACTAGCCAAGCCAGGCGACCCCATGCCCAGCGTGGGTCTTGCGGATCTCGATGACGGATTGGCCAAGGTGTCGCTTGATGAAATTCTACGTGATGTCGCCTGCCAGGAATGCGGCTACAACCTGCGTGGACTCAAGGTCTATGGACGATGCCCCGAATGCGGTGAGCGGATCGCCAGCGCATGATCGTGGCGCTGCGAACCCACTCAACCCCGAGAGCCGGTCACGGCTGGCCACCGGAATACCGGAATGTGGATCAGTGGCATGAGTCAGCGGCTCGTGTGTTGAAAAATACGTGCCAGATCGGGGAGCGGATCGCCCCAATCTGGTTTTTTGACTCAATAAGCGTATTTGCCCCTTCCCGAATGGTCATGTCCCCGGCCAACTGAAATAAGACGCGTCGCGCGTGATCGTTGAACAGACCGTATGAAGCTGCTCGGCAGTGGTAAAGCGACATGCTCGTTAGGAGGTACTAGTACAGTTTGAAAGTGGAACAGGCCTCTGGCCTGTTGATACGTTCCTCAGGCGGGACGCCTGTGCCACCGGATTCAAACTGTACCAGTACGCGTTGAGAGGCGCGATTTGCCACGCTTGAAGCGTGTTGCTACACTATGCGGCTCAATTTTAGTAAGAGAAATTGCAAGTATGCCTACGCTGAACCAACTCGTCCGTAAGCCGCGTCGCGCTCCCAAAGCCAAGAGCAAGGTGCGCGATCTTGATGCCTGCCCGCAGAAGCGAGGCGTGTGTCTTCAGGTGCGAACCGTCACCCCGAAAAAGCCGAACTCCGCGCTGCGAAAGGTCGCCCGTGTTCGCCTTTCCAACGGCAAGGAAGTGACCGCCTACATCGGTGGTGAGGGTCACAACCTGCAGGAGCACTCCATCGTGCTGGTGCGTGGCGGTCGCGTCCGTGACCTGCCCGGCGTGCGCTACCACGTAGTTCGTGGTGCACTCGATACGCTTGGCGTGGATGCACGCAAGCAGGGCCGATCCAAGTACGGCACCAAGAGCGGTAAGTAAGTTCACAGACAACATCGGCAAGTAATCGTCGCTCAGTACGGCTCCGGGTGACGGTGAACACAAGCCCCCATTCGGGGCAGATGAGCCACAAGGAACCCATATGGCCGGTCGAATCACCAAATCAGAAGAACAGCTTCGCCCCGATCCACGATTCAACAACATCGTGCTGGCGAAATTCATCAACAGTGTCATGCTCGATGGCAAAAAAGCCGTCGCGCAGCGCGTCATGTACGATGCGCTGGAGCAGATCCAGAAGCGCATTGAAAAGGAAAAGGTCGAGGGAATGCCTGAGAAGGCGATCGACGTGTTCAGTAAGGCGATCGAGAACGTCAAGCCGGAAGTTGAAGTCCGCTCCAAGCGCGTCGGTGGAGCCAATTACCAGGTGCCCATGCAGGTCAACGCCAAGCGGCGGCAGAGTCTTGCCTTCCGCTGGATCATTCAGTCATGCCGTAAGGAAACCGGAAAGCCCATGGCAACCCGACTTGCCCGTGAGCTGTACGACGCAGCCAAGGGTGAAGGCAAGGCGATGACCACTCGTGAGAACACGCACCGCATGGCCGAGGCGAACAAGGCATTCGCTCACTTCGCGTGGTGATTCTCGAATCATAAGGTGACCTGCACATGATCGACAGGGGTGGGCCAATGCCGTTTCAACCACGGAATTGGCCCACCTTTTTTCTTGCGCTGCTGAGTTGCAGCACTGCAGTTGCGCAGACGCCTGCCGCGCTGCGCGATGTCACGGAAGTGCTCAGGGCCGAGGCGCAACAGGTGCGACAGTCCAACGAAGTTCCTGAACGGGCGGACTTTGCCAGCCGGAGCGATGAGGAGCTTCCGGAGGAGCTGATCGCCCAGGCGCTGACCCGCCCGATGGATCAAGATCCATTCGTTGATGCGTATATCCGATGGCAATTGACGAGCTTTCGCCCACAACCACGATGGAGTCAGCGCGACTTTCTTCGATTGCTCAGCCAGTTGCCAGCGATGGTCCCTAACCCGCGCGGCGACGAACAGGTGCATGCCTTGCTGGAAAGAGCTGTGGAACTTGGCCCGCTCAACCGTAGCGACCGAAGACAGCTCCAGCAGTTCAGCCGCGAACTTGATGAACAAACCGAACGTGCTGAAACACTGAACCGCCCTGCGCTGGAATTGCGTACATGGATACGCGACACGGTTGAAGATGATGACATGAGGCGAATCCAGGCGCTCATGGAACAGTGTGCAGCCACCATTGACGCAGCGTGGTCCACGCAGGGTGTGAAGATGCGGATCTCGTTTGCCATGAGTGCAGGTGCTGAGAGCGACACACTGACCAATGCCCAGCGACGCGCCATCGCGGAGCAACTCCAGCGCCTCGTCGGCCGGCACAGGCGGTTCGTCAATCAAATCACGTTTCTTGCAAACTCAACCGTGAACGTGACGTATTCCAATGCGCGCGTCACGCAACGCGATGTCGATAACTGGCTCGAACGCCTCGCCGGCCTTCATGAGTAGGCCCGGCCCGTGAACCGGCCGCAGATGCAGCTTGCACCTATCATCGCCGTATGACCGTTCCGAACAATCCACTCGCTCGCTTTCACCGACAGATGCTGTTGAGCGGCATCGGTGAAACTGGCCAAAATCGACTCGGTGCAAGCCATGTGTTGCTTGTCGGGTGCGGCGCGTTGGGAACCGTCATCGCTGAATTGCTGGTGAGGGCTGGGGTGGGCGAACTCACGATTGTCGACCGGGATGTGGTTGAGCTGACGAATCTGCAGCGGCAAATACTCTTTGATGAAACTGATGCGGCATGTGGTACACCGAAAGCCGGCGCAGCAGAGGCCCGGCTTTTGGCCATCAACCGCACAGTTACAATTCATAGTCACGTTGATGACTTCAACGCCACCAATGCAGAACGCTACGTGACTGGCTGCCACATCATTCTGGACGGGCTGGACAATTACCACACGCGCTACCTGCTCAATGACGTAGCCGTCAAACACAATCTTCCATACATCCACGGTGGTGCCGTGGCAACATCCGGGACGGCAATGACCATCATCCCCGACTGCACACCATGCCTTCGCTGTGTGTTTCCTGAACCACCTCCTGCCGGGACATCGGTCACGTGCGATACCGCCGGCGTGCTCGGGCCGCTTGTCATGATGATCGCCGCACACCAGGCGACCGAAGCCATCAAAGTACTCACCGGCAACACGGACGCAGTCGATCGTTCGCTGGTATCCATCGACCCGTGGCGCAATCGCATTCATCGCACCGATCTTTCAACAGCACGCGATCCGCAATGTCCTTGTTGCGGGCAACGACATTGGACGTTTCTTCACGGCGAAGGTACTTCATCAGCAGTGACGTTGTGTGGCCGCAATGCTGTGCAGATCAACCCCCCAGCAAACGGTGGCGCAACGATGGAGCTTTGTGCAATCAAACACCGGCTCGGTGCACACGGAACCTTCTCGCACAACGAGCACCTGCTTCGTGGCTGCTTTGTAGAGGAGCGCGGCGAGCATGGTGAGCCAATCGAACTGACGCTCTTTCCCAATGGCCGCGCAATCATCAAAGGCACTGACCGTCTCGACCGCGCACGGTCGATCTATGCCAAGTATCTCGGTTCGTAGCGTGTGCGATCAGGCAGCGACCGGCTCGTACACTGCATCGCTGATGTCCGCAATGCCCTGGAACATCACCTTAGCAGCATCCACAAGCAGCTTGACTTCCTTCTCTTCAAAACCGGCGGTATCCATATCGCGCTTGAACGCCTGCCAGCGATTCATTTGTTCCTCGCCGTACGGATCGAGGTAGGTCAAGCCCGGCCCGGGCTGCATATTGTGGCCGCGCATCATGCTTTTGGCAATGTACTTCGAGCCATTGTTGCTGCCTTCAAGGACGTACAACATGCCGAGCAGCGCTACCGGCGTCGTCTTGGCTGTTTCCTTGATGATGTCAATCATCTGCTGAGTCGCGGGCAACGGTTCGACATCATCGGTGTTCACCCCGAGAAACTCAAGGTCAACGCGCAAGTCGCCCAATCGCTGCTGGTATGGTCGCAGCACAATACCGAACGCCTCGTGCGATTCGCATTGGGTGTCCAGCGCACGCTCAAGCGTGCCATGAACCCACAGCAGCTGGCCGAGATACGCCGCATACAGATCACGAGAGATCGACCCCTTGAGCATTTCACGCTGCAACGGTCGGTGTTCCGCGTAGCGGTGAAGCTCGGCGGTTTGATCTTTCAATTCAAGCATGATCGACGGCTGTTGATCGGACATTGGCATCAGTCTCCAGGGTGCTGAGGATACGTTCAGGATACCCGGCGAAAGCCGCATTTCCAACTCTGCCGGTGCTCAGCGGTTGGCGAGATGCTCATCCAGCCACTGCGCAGCATCAGTGACATCCCGGCCTTCTGCCGCAGCGACATGACCTGATCGCCACAGATAACGGCGTATCATCAACCCCTGCTCGTAGATCATGCCGATGATTGCCCCTGCGTGTGAAGTGCCGACAGCATCGGCGGGGATTTCCGCAAGCTGGACGAACTTCTCCACAAGTCGTTGGGCAGTCTTTTCATGTCGTTGGAGAAACTCGCGAGAGTACGCCACTTCAGCGTCACTTCGTACATCTCTGCCGAACATCTCTGCCGCGCATCCAGGCGCGACCTCCGCCAGCCGATAGGCCTGATGACCAAGCACTGCATCGCGGTGCAGGAACTCAAGCGGCTCATAGCGGTGCACATGCGTCACCGTCGCCTCCGGTCGATACAGCAGAGGGATCGCGAATCGCTCTTTCAATCGCCACGCCAGTTCCAAGTCCTCGTACACCGGTCGCACCATGTGCTCGCAAAACCCTCCCACGTCGCGCACCGCATCCGTTGCCACGGACAGGTTCAACGTCCATCCGTGTCGAAATCCCCAGTCCCGATGGGGGTCGTGGTCGTTCATCTGGTCATAGAAGAACACCATGGAAGTCTCACGAATCAGCCGATCGAAGAGCCGATCCGGCTGGATGATCGCCCAAGGCGCACTGCCGAGAATCATCGCCTTGCTGTGCCCGACATCCTGCTGCGCCTTGATGTGCGCGTGCACAAGTCCAGCTTGGGGAACGACATCATCATTGAGCAGCAGCAAGTTGCGACCACGTGCGTGAGAGATCACCATGTTGCGTGTCGCGGCTGGGCCCCCACCGCAGCACAGCACACGGCCGGGCAGCTTCCCACTGATCATGCTCTGAAAAACCGCCGACTCACCTTCATCCTCACCATCAACGCCGACGAGCACCTCTATTTCTTCGTCAACGTGCTGGCTCACCAACCCTTCGAGGCAGGCCTCCAGCTGCTCGACGCGGCCGCACGTGGGGATGACAACCGATAGCTCCATGTGCTCCTTCATCGTCCAGCACGCCGGTTGTCACACAAAAAGAGCC
>PWVT01000002.1 GCA_003562195.1 Phycisphaeraceae bacterium
CAGCCGCCTCGGCGACGTTGGCAGGTTTGCTCTTGACAGGCAGGGTGTAGGTGTACTCCCACAGTTCGTCGGAATCTTTCTGAGTTTCAGTCAGATCAAGCAGATAGCTGAAGCCAGAGCAACCGCCACCCTTGACACCGACACGGAGGCGGATTTTTTCTGGGTCGAGATCTTGTTGGTTGATGATCGCATTGATCTCACGTGCGGCATTTTCGGTCACGTTCACGGCCATGGAAAACTCCTGAAATATCGAATGACGGGACATTGTAGCGCGTCGAATCAGAGCATTCTCAAAGTGCAGTTCGTCATGTCAGGACGGCTCCATCAGCGTTTTTCAGGTCAATAGTGCCGATTCCTACGCTCCGACTTGACCACCGACGTGCTGTGAGGGAATCTGACGCTGCCATGCAGGTAGTAACGACCGATAAAAACTTGCGTGAGGCCATCGGGAACCGATCCGATTCTTCGTGCGGATTCGTTCCCACCATGGGAGCATTGCACGAGGGCCATCTTGCGCTGATTCGACGAGCTGTGGAGCTCGCTGGAACGGTCGTCGTGAGCATTTTTGTCAATCCAACACAGTTCGGCCCTGGCGAGGATTTCCAAAAGTATCCGAGAACGCTTGAGGCCGATCTCCTTGCTGCAGAGCAGGCCGGTGCGGACATCGTCTTCACCCCAGACCTTCAGACGATGTATCCCGGGTACGGTACACCGACTGGCGTGACCGTGGATACGCCGCCACTACCCGCCACGGCAACTGAGCCCGCTTTGGAAGACTACCACCGGCCAGGGCACTTTGCAGGTGTCTGCCAGGTGGTCGCGCGGCTGTTCGATCTCGTTATGCCTCGTTTCGCCGTTTTTGGGGAAAAGGACTACCAGCAACTGCTCGTGCTCTCAGCCATGGTGAGAGCGAACGACACTCGCTGGCCGCATTTGCAGGTGATCGCCCATCCGACGTTGCGAGACGATGACGGTTTGGCCATGAGTAGCCGGAATCGTTATCTCACACCAGCACAGCGCCAACGCGCGTTATCAGTTTCGCGGGCACTGCAAACAGCAAGCGATTGTGAGACTGCCGAAAGTGCCGAGTCGGCCATGAGATCCTTGCTACTGGCCCAAAATTTAGTCATTGACTATGCCGTCGTGCGTCACGCACGGACGCTCATGCCGCTTCGCGGCACAACTGAGCCAGCGCGGGCCTTGATCGCCGCACGCGTAGATTCGGTCCGACTCATCGATAACGCACCGGTGGCAATAGGAACTAGACCTGATACGTCGTACACTTGACATGACGCTCAACCGCCCCAACCGAGATCACCCCGCATGATTGATCGAGCCACGTGCTTGTACCTCAAAAATGTACTAAGCGTGACAATTCTGCTCGCCCTGGCTCTGGCGTTTCGCGGTTGCGTCGCGATCACGCCTGCATCATTCGAGCGAGGAACTTCGCTGATCCTGACGCAACGATTGAGTGAGGCAGATTGGCCCACTCGTCATGTCGATCCGGTCAAATCGATGATGAGCGGCATTGCTGACGTCAATGCAAACTCCGAAGCCCCGCCGTCGCTCCTCAACCGGGTATCCCGGTTGGTGGGTTTTTTCAGTCATCGCATGGAGTATCAGCAGATCGGGCAAGGTGTCGTATGTGAAATGCCGCCTCCGAACGACTCCCGCTCGCGACAGATCGTGTACATCACGAACCGGCTTTCCGAAGAATCACTTGCCCAGTCGTTGGAACGAAGCGAGCCCACCGCTGTGGAACGCGATGAACTGCTGCGATGGCACTTTCACGTGCAAATGCCTGCACAAGCTCTGCCACGTGGCGTGATTGTCCACCTGACAAGTCTTGGCGATCGCCGCTTTGAACGGTCTGTCAGTCGTACACTTCGTGAGCGCGGGTGGGCTGTAGTGCAAGTTGTGCCAGGGCGCATCATTGTTCCATTTCTGCACGAAACGGTTGACGGCTCTGACCGCCGTGTCGTTGATGCTGCAGAAATTGCCTCAATGATGGACAACTATGCTGCGGATTACGCTTATGCCGTGGAAGGCGTGATGGAGTATTTACGAGCCACGCAGCCCGAACTTGACGGTGGACCACTCGTGATGACTGGCTACAGTGCGGGAGCGCTAGCGCTACCGACAGTCGCAGCCCGGCTGGATGGACGGGTTGACGCAGCTGTACTCGTCGGTGGAGGCGCAAACGCAGCAGGCATTCTCGTGAACGGGCGGATTACCAATGTCGTGAATGTCATTCGTCGTGCAGGTGATAGCCATATTCTCCCCGATCTTCGCGCCATGCCAGAGGCCTATCTCAAGCACAGCAAGTTCGATCCCTATCACACCGCCCCGTATCTCGCTGGCAAACCCGTGCTGATGCTCCAAGGCAATATGGACCGCATCATTCCTCGGCAATACGGAGACTTGCTGTATGAGCGGCTGAATCGGCCGGAGCGTTGGAGCTATCCGATTGGGCACATTCCACTGTTCTGGATCCTTCCCTCTCAAGCCAATCGTATTGCTGACTGGGTTGAGAGCGCCGTGACGTACTGAAGGGCTACCGTTATCGTGGAGTGGTGGATGACCCGCGCTGCATACTGGTTTTCGGTGGCACATTCGACCCGCCCCACCGCGCTCACATCGTGCTTCCGCCGCTCGTCGCGAAGCAACTTGGGTGCAGCTTTGTGCTCTATATCCCTGCTGCATTGAACCCGCTCAAGACCGACGCGCCGCCAACAGCGGATCATCATCGCCTAGCGATGCTCAGAGTTGCACTTTCTGGTGTTCAGGGCATTGAGATCGACACCATCGAACTTGACCGTGCAGGCCCGAGTTACATGGTGGACACGCTCACAGCACTTCAACATCGCTATGGAAAAGGAGTGAAGCTTCGGCTGCTGATTGGTGCCGACCAGGCGGTCCAATTCCACCGCTGGCGTGACTGGAAACGCATTCTCGAACTCGCCCCGCCAGCAGTCATGCTGCGGCCACCGTTTACCCACGATGCCTATGTCGCTGCACTGAAAAAGCAGTACACATCCTCGCAAGTCGAGCAGTGGGCCTCATGGACGATTCCACTACCAATGATTGATGTCAGTTCAACAGAAATTCGTCAGCGAATCACTACTGGCAGCAGTCTTGAGGATATTCTCAACCCACCAGTCATTGAGTACATCCAAGAGCATGGCCTGTACCGCGATTGATTGACTCGATCCCTGGCTGGCTACGGTTTGACCAATGTCGCTGCAAACAGTCCGGGACCTTTCCCGGTCGTATCGGTTCGAAGACGCGAGTAGCGGCCGAACGTCAGATCGCTGTCACTACACCAGTGATGCACTGTTTTTTCATCGAATCCCAAGTGTTCATGACCCATCGTGTGGCGGTATGAGTCTCGATCATGAGCCACCATATCGACGATCAACAGCACGCCACCTGGCTTGAGTGTTCGCGCTATCTCGGTAACGGCCTTGGCTGGATGAGCAATGTGATGCATCACCAGAAGGACAACCGCTGCATCAACTTCGTGGTCGCGCATTGGAAGCTCAAGAAGATCGCCTTGGCGAAATTCTACATTCGACTTATCTGCCACTCGCTTGCGAGCTGCATCCAGCATCGCCGGCTCGCGATCTACAGCAATGATGTTCCGGACAAATGGCGCAAGCAGATCAACTGCATTGCCTGTACCGCAACCGAGATCTGCAACGATCCAGTTCGGATCGAGCAGGCCAAGCAGTGCCTTCGCGGTGAAGTTGCTGCCAAAGAGCGTTCGTCGCAGTTCGTCCCACTCACCGCCGATGCGGCCAAAAAACGCCTTAGAATCTGTCGCACGTGATGCAAGTACCTGCTGAAGACGCACATCATCATCACGGATGGTTGGCAAATGACGAAATTGCTTACTGGCGACGCTCCACAGTTCACGGGCATCATCATCAAGCGACTGTACATCCAGGCGATACAAGCTTGCTGTGCCCTCGGCGCGCTTGACGATCCATTGCCCATTGTGCAATAGCTTCAGATGTCGACTCACTGTCGACTGCGGAAACTGCAGCGAGCGGGCCAACTCGCCAACACTAAGCTCTTCCTGTTCGAGAAGACGTAGCATGCGCAGACGTCCAGTATCGCTCAGCGTTGCCAGCCGTTCACACAGGGCATCAGGGTCTGGGTGTGCTCGTGGCATGAGCGAATCGAGTCAGACAGATTCAGAAACAGTACAAAGTCGCTCAGCGCCCCGGCGGCAAGGCGATTGTTGGCCCCGGCACTTCACCAAGTTCCTGCAAACGCGTGCGTACTCGCACGTCATACGGATTGATGCCATAGGCCTGTCGCAATCGTCGAATTGCCAGATCAATATCCCCAAGTTGCTCAGCCAGCATCGCTGCATCGAGATAGGGCTCAACACTGCGACCATCATCAACGGCAATGGCGGTATCAATGGCCATCCGTGCAGAGTCTGGGTCGCCCATTTCCATCGTGTAGTAGGCAAGGCGAAGATACGCCGTGGGATTCTGTGTTGACTGTGCTCGTTCGTTAAGGAATTCGTAAAGCTGCCGCTCGTCACCTTGGCGAAACATGGCTTCTGCCAAGGCATCGGCAATGTCTGAATGGCCTGGTCGCTGGCTGTGCGCCACTTCCAATGCACGACGGGCACGCGAAACCTCATCCATTTCCAACAAAGACTGGCCAAGCCAGAACTGGGCTCGCCAGTCTCCAGGATAACGGTCAGTGATTTGCTGGTACTCGTCGGCTGCTCTGGCATACTCGCCTCGGGCAAAGTACCGATCACCCGATTCTCGCATCGATTCGACAGGCCGATGAATTGCACAGCCGGGCATTACCATCGCGCCCAGTAGGAGAACCACAGCCAACATTCGTATATGCATCATTGCAAAATCGCTCCGGTGGAGTTGAAGACGAATCTGCATGATACCAATTGCCCCACGCCTGTGGCCGATAGAACGCCACAAGCGAATATCATCTGCAATATGGCCCCACTGCTGCCAACTGGCGAATCGCTTGATCTGGCAACCGTGTTGTTGCGACATGTTCTGCCTGACGGATCAGCCCATTTCGATTGGCTGATTCAGCCGACCTCACAACCGGAAACCCCATTGGCAAGCTTCCGGCTGGCGACGCGCCTGGACACCCTGAAATCGGGCCAGTGGCTGCAAGCGCTGCGAATCGCCGATCATCGGGCGGCCTATCTCAGTTACGAAGGTCCGATCTCGGGAAATCGCGGTACGGTTCGCCGGATAGCGTCCGGCCGGGTGATCCGTTGTCAGGGCACGGAAACAAAGCTCAGCTTGACGATTCGATGGACGGACCGCTGTCAGGATCTACAGTTGATCGAGCAAGAACTTTCCTGCTGGGCGGTCATTTCCTGCCCACAAGTGGTGTGAAATCGGTAACAATAACGAATGGTTGAACGGGATCAGCCGAGTCACTGTGGAAGGGCCGACTATGAGCATTAACGACGGAAGAACGAACGACCCTCGTAGCAAGATTCGACATAGCGGGAAGCATACACCTCAGTCGAATGAACCCGAGCCGGTTCCCATCGTCCCCGCCATGGGGCCGAGCGGAGGAACACCGAAAATCACTGCTTTTGGTAAGCAACAGCGCCATGAGGACGACTGGAGCAGAACGCCAAATACAACAGGGGCGGGTGCAATTCACGTCAAGACGTTCCACAGCAAACTCACCGATGACGCGTTGAAGTACATGGATCGCACCATCAATGAGTGGCTCGATGCGCATCCGCAATACGAAGTGAAGTTTGTCAATTCAACCGTGGGCACGCTCACTGGCAAACTCAAGGAGCCACATCTTATCTGCCAGGTCTGGGTGTAGGCCAAAGCCGTTGTTCACCCTATGCTTTGAGCATGGATCCTGATGATCATGTCTGCTTGTGCTACCGGGTTTCGCTGAGAAAGCTGATCACGTACATGAACCGTGAGAAGCCCGCAGTACCTTCGCAATTGTGTGACTGCCTGAACGCTGGCACCGGTTGCCAATGGTGCGTGCCGTTTCTCAAGAAACTTCACGCGCAATGGCAGGCCGGCCAGTCACCGCAATTGCCCGTCTCCCCTGAGGAGTATGCTGCGCGTCGCCGTCATTACAAGCGCACAGGTGAACGTGACGCAGAAGGCACGGATTAACCGATTGCAGACCGCCGCGAATTGTTACCAGCCATGACGTTGCAAGACGGCATAGATCAGCATCAGCTGTTCGTTGAAAAACGCAAACGCGACTGCCGCAGCGAGAATCCAGATTGCAAGCATCAAGCCGCGAGGCCGACGCCAGAGTAACACCAATGTCGAGGTGCATACCGCTATAGCAAGTGCAATGATAGCGATACGCACCATGTCGGAATGCTTGTTTACCCACAACACGTCAATGCGCCATCGCGGCGGTGCACCGATAAACGCCAGCATCAGAATGACAACACTCAGCGCATTGGCTGTGAGCAGCAACATCAGACTGGTGAATCGATCGCGTGTTCGGGCCACCTTTGCTTTGAGCCCGCCTAAAGGACCGCGATGGTCACGATGGTAAGCAAATCCGATTCGCATCAAATCATTATCTGCATGGTTGGTCGCGCACTTCACCTGCCCTAGCCGTCCAGATCAAGAACTGTCACATTCGTATTGGTATAAACGCAAATCTCACCCGCAACGATAAGGGCCTCACGACATAGCTCAGCCGGTGCAAGTTGCGTATGCCTCATCAATCCCCGCGCGGCGGCCAAGGCATAACTCCCACCGGACCCAATAGCACAAACACCGTCAGATGGCTCGATTACATCGCCTTGTCCGGAAAGCATCAGCGTTGTGGTGCGATCAGCGACAACCAACAGAGATTCCAGCCGACGTAGTGCACGATCAGTCCGCCAGAACTTTGCCAATTCAATCGCAGCACGCATGAGATTCGTTGGTGATTCCTTGAGCTTCGTCTCAAAGCGATCCAGCAGTGAGAATGCGTCAGCGGCCGAGCCCGCAAAGCCCACCAGCACACCAGCAGACTCTGCGCCTAACCCGTCCAGACGGCGCACTTTTACAGCATCTGCCTTGGCTACGGTCTGCCCAAGACTGACCTGCCCGTCGCCGGCTACAGCAACTCTGGCACCCGCGCGAGCAGTAATGATGGTCGTTGCATGAAATGATTGCATAACACAAGTGTACCCGCTCAGCATTGGTGCTACCCTTCACAGTTATGCCAAAGCCAACTTTGCATCCGCTGACTTTTCTGGCCATGATGGCGCTGGTGATCACGGGTTGCCGTTCGCCCTTGGACCGTGTCGATGATGATCACGACCTGCAGCGCGCCGTAATGACTGCGATTGAACGTGAGCTCAAGACGCTGCCGGATGACCTGAAGCGTTTTGAAACAAAAGTACAGCCGAGCGCGACAGAACAGGCACTTGCTGAACGCCGTGAAGAACTCGATGCGATCTCGCCTGCATTGCTCGAACATGAACGCACGTTTGAACTTGGTTCCGACCTAACGGGTCGTGAGCAAACAGAAGTCTCGATGAGTCTGGATCAGGCAATTCAAACCGCTGTTCGCAATAACCTCGCCGTGCAACTCGCACAACTTCAGCCGGCGATCACGCTGCAAGACGTGCTCGCAGCTGAGGCAGCATTCGATGCGGTGTTTTTTGCCAGCGTTGATTACACCCGCATTGATGAGCAGACCACCGTTCCGGTGATCGCGGGCGTACCACTTGGATCACCACAGCAGCGCACTGATGCGTGGCGATTTGATACGGGCGTGCGGGCAGACCTGATTACAGGCGGCAGCGCATACGCAGCCACCGGATTCACACGCACTGACTTTCGATCGCCGGGAGTGGCCATCTCACCAGATCCTGCATATGACGCAGGCATTCGCCTTGGATTCATCCAACCTCTGCTGCGCAGCTTCGGGACCGATGTAACACAGACCACCATCTTCCTCACTCGCAACATTCAGCGGCGGGCAGTTGAGCAGCTTCGAGCCAACATGCTGGAAACTGTTGCCGACACGGAAGCGGCATACTGGAATCTCGTGTTTGCCTGGCAGGATCTGGAGATACGTCAGTGGCTGGTTGAGGAAGGCGTTCAGGTTCGCGACGTGTTGGAACGCCGTCGCGATTTTGACGCGCGCCCAGCTGAGTTCGCTGATGCCGTGGCGCGAATTGAGCAACGTCAGGCGGATGTCATCCGTGCCCGTCGCGAACTTCGACGCGCATCGGATACGCTCAAAGTGTTGGTGAACGATCCTCAACTCAGCGTCGGCAGTGAAGCAGTGATTCACCCAACCGACAAAGCCGTCGCCTCACCGATTCAGTATAACCTGATGGACTCGATTCGCACCGCTGTGGTGAATCGTCCGGAAGTTGAGCAGGCCCGCCTGCGGATCGACGATGCGCTTATCCAACAGCGGTTGGCTGCAAACGCACTGCTTCCACAACTGGACCTGGCAGCCGAAATTGAATTTACCGGCCTGGATGATTCTGTCGGAAGTGCATATGGCGAAATCGGCGAAGGATTCATCAATTTCCTGCTGGGACTCACGTTCGAAGCACCGATTGGCAACCGAGCTGCACGAGCAGAAGCCAGTGCTGCTCGCCTGCAACGATCCGCATCCCTGCTTGCGTACCGACAGGCCGTTCAGCAAGTTGTATTGGAAGTCAAAGAAGCGCTGCGTGACGTGGTCACGAATTATGAGTTAATCCAGGCAACGCGATCATTCCGAGTTGCCCAGGCCGAGAATCTGCGGGCACTGATGGTGCGAGAAGATCTCGTTGGGATGACGCCGGAATTTCTCAACCTGAAGTTTCAGCAACAGGAAACGCTCGCTGCAGCGCGACA
Source organism: Phycisphaeraceae bacterium (assembly GCA_003562195.1). Taxonomy (GTDB): domain Bacteria; phylum Planctomycetota; class Phycisphaerae; order Phycisphaerales; family SM1A02; genus PWVT01. The sequence continues at coordinate 8,847 of PWVT01000002.1, forward strand.
GCAAGAACTCTTGGCACGGGTCAGTTTCGACCAGGCCGTGGCACGACTGTATCGCGCGACCGGCACGGGTCTAACGATGCATCGCATCGATTTTGAGACGGTTCATGCCGACGATCGTTAAGGCCAGTGATACAAATTGTAAACGTGCCGCTCAGATGCTGCGCGAAGGGTATGTCGTGGCCTTTCCCACCGAGACGGTGTACGGACTTGGCGGTGACACATTCAACACCACAGCGCTGCGCCGTGTGTACGAAATGAAATCTCGTCCTGCTGACAATCCCCTGATTGCGCATGTCATTAATGCTGAAGAAGCTTCGACACTCACCGATCACTGGGATAAGCGATGCCAACATCTGACCGAGCAATTCTGGCCGGGACCGCTTACGCTGATTGTCTCGAAAGCGACAGTCGTGCCTGATGAAGCAACCGCAGGATATCCGACCATTGCCATTCGATCACCAGCACATGCAGTAGCCCGTGCATTGCTCAGCCGTTTTGGAGGACCGATTTCTGCGCCGTCTGCAAATCGCTCGGGTCATGTCTCGCCGACCAGTGCCCTGCATGTCGCCGATGATTTTTTCGAGACAGAGGATTTCCTGATTCTAGATGGTGGTCCGTGTGACCTCGGCATTGAGTCAACCGTCGTGGATATGACTGCCAAAATACCACGCGTCCTGCGTCCGGGGAACGTCTCTGTAGATCAGTTATGCGAAGCATTGGGAGCGCGGGTTGAACTGGCTACAGAACATCGACAAAGTATCTCGCCAGGCACATCGCGTTCACACTATGCGCCAAGAACCGAAGTGGTACTCATCAGCACCGACGACTTGCCAACCACGCTTACCACGGCACACTCACGTTGCGTGGTGCTGGCGGTAAGTGCAATCGATATCACTTCTCCACATGACTTCATTGCGATGCCGAAGGACGGCGAAGCGTATGCAGCTCGTCTCTATGACGCGCTGCGTCAGGCGGATGCATTGCAAGCCGAGCGAATCATCATTGAGCGCCCGAAACTGCGAAGTGGTGTATGGGAAGCCATCGGCAATCGGTTGGCAAGGGCGTCAGCACGCTAAGAGTCATTTCACGCCTCAGAATGAGGGTCGACATCATCGTCCTTGGCCTCATCAACATTGTCAGGTGCTTCTGGCGCGCCGGTGTAGATAACCACGTCTGCCCTGCCATGATCTTCATCCCGCATTTCCAATGCATCAAGCCGATGCATGCTGACGGTGAGGATACGTGCATGTGGACGATAGCGGCGAATTTCCCCGATCAAACCACCATTGAAGTCGCTATGAAATCGACCAACGAGATGGATGACCTTACTCCGGCGGCTTGGTCTCGCCAGAACAATTGACCGCGCCATCGTTGCATCCCAAACCATTTGACTTCGGAAAAACGCGTCAAGCGTTTCGGGATTGTCAATGTGTGACATCACCTCGCGAAATCGTACGAAGTAATGATCGCGCGGCAGCGATCGCGGACGGTCGAACAACGCTCGCCGTTGTGGTGGCAAGGCATCGAGCGCGTCGTAACCTGCAAGTCGTGCCAAACGCACATATCGCCGAGGAGCATTAGCAGCAATCACACGGGCATCGCGTTGTTTGGCTGCATCTATGATCGGCTGGAACCAATCCTCCCATGTGTTCGGACCGCCCCAGTTGGCTGAGAACGTCAGCCGAATGAAGTCCGATGTGTCGATAATGTCATCAAGGAAATCATCAACCAGAATTTGCTCATCGCGTTCAAGCATCTCCATGGACACCACTGAACTCGGCCAGCGATCAAGCGTATCCTCGACAACTGCGAGTTGAACAGCATGTCCCATGGCATCATCATGCTGCTCGCCGAGAATGACAATCTCTGCCCAGCCAATAGCCGCGATGAGATCATCCCAGCGTATAGCATCGCCCTCTCCTGTGAACATGGGCAGGTGTTGCGGTACTTCTCCCACTTCGCTAAACGTCACATCGGAGGCCGGCTGAGCGATGTCTGAAAAATACCGCCCTGGAGCGCAACCCTGCGTGATGGCGATC
>PWVT01000049.1 GCA_003562195.1 Phycisphaeraceae bacterium
ATTTCTTGCCACGGTGATCGCTGCCGAGCAACCCCATTTCAGCACGTCAGCGCAATCGGCGCTGGAAGCGTTCTAGTCATCGCTCCCGGATGTACCACCGTCAGCGAAGGAGGATGTCCTCCAATTTGGCCAATCGGCGTAGTACTTGGGGTGAGAAGGAAGAAAACGTGTTGCCAACCCAGGGAGACCCCGATGCGCGATCAAAAGAAGCTTTCCACACACGTGGCCGCGCCGGGTTTTTCGGCAACCCGCAGGCTGCTTGCGCTCGCGACGGCAGTGGCGTTTGCCGGGTCCACCGCCGCGTGGTCCGGCGATGACAACGGCAGCGTCTGGGCCGGCACCGGCGCGGTCGAGTCCGGCGACCGGGCGGCTCAGGTTTCGGGCCAACAGGACATCGCCAATCCCCTTTCTGTTCACGACCTCGAACAACTGGAGCCGATCCTGGTTGCCCCGGAATCTCACTTCCAGAGCTCGGTCCGCTCGATTTTCGATGTGAACGGCACGGCCGTTTTCAAAGACGGCGCGTCGGGAGCGCGTTTATACAAGAGTGACGGTACGACAAATGGGACGAACCGGCTTTTTCTGCCCACCGCGTCGAGCAACCCGGGGCTTGAGGCAGCCTCGGTGGTATGGGCGGATTCCGAGCAAACTGGCCGCACCGTCACGATCGCCAATGTGGGCTCGCCACTGCTCAACAGCGATCTGACGTTGGGGACCTTTTTCTCCGGCACGGCCATCAACGATACGGGACAGGTGCTGTTCAGGTCGCTAATTCAGGGATCCGACAACCCGTCGGACGATGCCGTTTTCATCGGTTCGCCCCAGGGATTGAATCTGGTCGCGGTTCGAAATCAGGAGATGCCCAACGGCGGGACGCTGGCTGCAATTCGAGGAGCGGACCTCACCACCCTCGATAATGCCGGTAACGTCGCGTTCATGGCCGGTATCGACAGCGCGACCTCCGATGATCGAGGTGTGTTTGTGGGCGCGGGCGACGGACTGACACAATATGCCCGTGTCGGACAGCAACTCCCTGGTGACGGTGAGGGCACCCTCACCGGTGGCCCGCGGTTTGGTGGCCTGCAATTCAATGACGTGGGCCAGGCGATCTTTACCGCAGGAATCAGTGATGAGGGGACCGGACGTCGCGGTATTTTCCTTGCTTCGGATATGGGTATGGTGGAGCTGGTTCGTGAGGGCAGCGATATACCTCACGGTGTCGGGTTTGTTCATTGGAGCAACATTGAATCGGGCCCGTCGGCGGGACCGAGCTTTTCCATTAATACTACGGGCCAGGTTTTGTTTAACGCCCTTGTTAATGAGCAGGGTGTATCGGGTTACCGTGCGTCATTCATCAGCACCAATGGCATCTTGTCATTAGTCAGCAGCCCCAACGACCCGCTGTTGCTTGCAAACGGCGAAAGAATCCATTTTCTAGGCTCCGGGCGTACTTCGATCAACGATGACGGCGTACTCATGTTTCGAGCGACCATTCGCGATGTCAATGGCGACCCGATCGGCAGCTTGGGGTATTACCACCTTGAAGCCGGACAACTGACTGAACTCGTCCGCGAGGGCGACACCGTCCCCGGCGGCGACGGAACCATCAACACACTTAACACTTCCAACAAGCATAACAATGTCGGCCAATTGGCATTCCGCGCTTCTGTCTCTGGTGGGCCAGATGGCGTGTATCGGGCTTCGCCCGACGGGTTGGTCCAGATCTCCCGTGTGGGCGATCCGGTTGCCGACGATGCGACAATCAACAGCTTCCACCCAGACACCATTGTGGATATGACTGATTCGGGAACAATCGCCTACCGTGTTGCCCTCGATGTCGACGGGGTTCCCTTCAGTCGTGAAGCGATTTTTCTCTCTGACGGCATCGACACGGTTCGCGTCGCGCAGCAAGGCATCGAGGTCAACAGCCTTAACTTTGTCTCACACGCTTTGGCGGGCCTGAACAAGCACGGCCAGGTCGCCTACCGCGCCAACGGCACGGGCTCCAGCAACACGCAGATTGTCAACCTTTTCACCCCCAACCTGTACTACCGCGTTAGCGACGACGGCAGCTTCGACGACGGCATGAACTGGACGCTCTCGCTTGAGCCGAGCGAGCCGCACGACGTGACCCTTGCCTCGGATTCCGATGTGAGGGTCACCGCCGACACCGGCACCCGCAACGTCAATAGCCTCCAGGTCGGCGGCCAGTCTGGACAGGCGACATTGCACCTGACGCAGAACAGCATAATCAATGTCGCGGAGCAGGTCACCATCAAGGCCGGCGGAACGCTGAGCGGCGAAGGCTCGATCACTGGCGACGTTATCAATGCCGCAGGCCTCATATCGCCGGGTTCTTCCCCGGGTATCTTCACCATCTCAGGCAACGTCACACAGGGCACGGACGCGACGCTGCTGATCGAAATCGGCGGCCTGAACGCCGGAGCCGATTACGACGTGCTGGAAATTGGCGACCATGTGCAGCTCGGCGGTGAACTGATCCTGCGATTCATCGACGGCTTCGCCCCCTCCGAGGGCGACGTTTTCGACTTCATGCAGGTCTCCGGAGATACGATCGACGACTTCGAGCAGGTGACCATAGAGAACCTGCTGCTCGACTTTGAATACAGCGTCGAGGAAATCACGAATGGTTCGCTTGTGGCGCTCAATGATGGGACATTCAGCTATCCAGGTGAAATGCAAGTAAGCAAAACCGAGCTTGACTTCGGCGCTGTGACCCTTGGCAATGCGGCCACACTTGACTTCACGGTAAGCAATCCTGAAGCCGCCGACGCGGCCAGTCTCGAGCTCAGCGAAGTGGACTTGACCGG
>PWVT01000278.1 GCA_003562195.1 Phycisphaeraceae bacterium
CCTGAACCATGCGCGTCTGCCAATTCCGCCACAGCCGCAGCGGGACGAGGATGATATCCGCTGGCACCCCGCCCGTCCAAACCAGCATCAACAATCTTTCGGCTCATCCAACGTCACCACCGGAAGCTCCGCTTCGACGGCCGCAACGAGATTCTCCGGCTGGTACGACGCATCGCATTTCATCCGGCCAAGTGCTGTTTCATGCACGGACTGGTGCCATTGATTGTGAATGTCGCGTCGCGTTGCGCGCAGGGCGTAGATGCCCGTATGGGACTCGTGAATCTCCCCTTCTCCAGCGGGGTTGTCGCTCGGCCGCTCCTCGCAACGCACGGCCAGGCCACAATCAATCGCTTCATCGATCATCCATTGCAGGGCAATATCCGACAGACGCGGGTCGTGAAAACCGCCGCCAACATTGCTGTGAGCACCGACGAACCAGACCTGTTTGAGGTCGGGGTGTTTGTCGTTCTTCCAGAGCGTGGGCATGAACGGCAGTCGCTGCTCGTCAATGGCCACCGCATGGCGGGCATGATCGACGAAGCTGCTGATGCGCACATCGTGAAAGCGGTGACGGAAATTGATACCGGTGGTGGGGATACCCAGCGAACCGACGGTATCCCACACGCCGATGAACTTCACGCTCACTTCACGCGCGTACCGGTTGCGAAAACGCACGGCCTCTTCAGTATCCGGCCCGCTGTCACGGCGCCGGTAGATCTCCATGGCCCTGCCGATGGATCGTTCGCGCAACGCCAGGCCGCAGTTACGAAGCAACCCGGCGACTGATCGCGCGGTGTACGCGCCGCGGCTGTAGCCGAACAGCCAGATTTCATCATCACGCTCGTAGTTTTTAATCAGCCAGCGATAGATGCTGATGATGTTGTCATTGAGTCCCCAGCCGAGCGCACCGCCGAGGATGCGGTCGATCATGCCTTTCGTGCCCACGCCGTACTGATGATGCACGCGCTGGTGCGTGCCGTGGTCATCCACTTGCACGATGCTGTTGCACAGCTTGGTGACATTGGTGGAGTGTTCCTGCTCAAACGTATTCCACGTGCCGTCAGCGAATGCGATAAGACGTTTCATGGGTTTGCCCTTCGATGCGGTGCGCTGCAGCGTTGCCAAGACGTACTATGCTGGCTGTACGATACCGAACAATCGGAGTGGCGATATGAACTGGCACTGGCTGCTGCGGCCGCACATCCCGAATGAGCTGGCGATCGGCGAGGAGGATCGTCGCACCATCTTCAAACTCGCGGCACGAGCACGCCGTGCAAACTCAGACTACCGGGGTACTCACCGCAAGTCGATGAAACGATATTTTATCGTTGCTGCTCCCGTGCTTGTGATCTACTTCTTGTACTTTCCAGGTGTGTGGTGGTCGGATGCCATCGTCCTGGTGCCAATGATCGCCTATGCCTTCTTTGTTCGTCGAAGTACACACGTGCCGTATGTTCGTCTCGCGATGTGCCTCACCGGCTACGAAAACTGCCTCAAGTGTGGCTATGTGCTCCACGGGCTGCCCGATGAAACCGAGCATTGCCCCGAGTGCGGTGAAGTTCGGCCTGAGTACTATCGCGAGCGGGCAAAACGGCGCATTGAAAACGAGGCCCGTCTTGGCAAACCTCGCCGTTCCACGCGACTAGGCACCTGCATACTGACAGAGCCAAAGTGATTGCGACAGCGTGCAGCAGGCAGCAGGTGAGCGCCTTTTCTCGGCTACTTGCCTGCCTTCGCCGTTTCAGTCGGCTTCACTTCTTTTTCCGCTGAGGCCTTGCCCCCCTTTTCCTCCGGCTGCACCAAGCCGCGCTTGACCATCACCGCCTTGCGAACCTCGTCAAACAGATCCGGGTTCTCCTTGAGGAACACCTTGGAGTTCTCACGGCCCTGGCCGAGGCGAATGTCGCCATAGCTGAACCACGCGCCGCTCTTGTTGACGACATCATCGGTCACCGCCAGATCGAGCAGGTCGCCGGTTGCGCTGATGCCTTCGTTGAACATGATGTCAAACTCCGCATCACGGAACGGCGGCGCGATCTTGTTCTTGACCACACGGGCGCGAACGCGGTTGCCCACGTTCTGGTCGCCGTCCTTGATCGCGCCGGTGCGGCGGATATCCACACGCACGGATGAGTAAAACTTCAACGCGCGACCACCGGGCGTGGTTTCCGGCGAACCGAACATCACGCCGATCTTCTCACGAATCTGGTTGATGAAGATCACTGTGGTGGAGCTCTTGGAGATCGCCCCGGTCAGCTTGCGCATCGCCTGGCTCATCAGCCGTGCCTGCAGGCCGACGTGGCTGTCACCCATTTCGCCTTCGATTTCCGCGCGGGGGATCAACGCAGCAACGGAGTCCACCACGACGACATCGACTGCATTGGACCGCACCAGCAGTTCACAGATTTCCAGCGCCTGCTCGCCGGTGTCCGGCTGAGAAAGCAGCATGTCCTGCAGATTCACGCCCAGCAGTTTGGCCCACTGTGGGTCCAATGCGTGTTCAGCGTCGATGAACGCTGCCACGCCGCCCTTTTTCTGAGCATTGGCTGCGATGGTCAGCGCGAGCGTGGTCTTGCCGGAGCTTTCCGGGCCGAAGATTTCAACGATTCGTCCACGAGGCACACCCCGGCCGCCGAGGGCAAGGTCGAGACTGAGCGTGCCGGTGGAGATGCCGGGGATGACGTTCCGGGGATCGCCATCAAGGCGCATGATCGACCCTTTGCCGTAGGTCTTTTCGATCTGGCCGAGGGCTCGTTCGAGTGCCTGGATTCGCCCTTTGTCTTCGGGAGTGACGTTGGCCATATCTGCTGCGCCTTTCG
>PWVT01000298.1 GCA_003562195.1 Phycisphaeraceae bacterium
AGCATGCGGCTGGCGGAAATCTGGCGGCTCGTTTCAGACTCATCGGAGACCGGTATCGGCGAGAGTGAATCATTGACGAACACGATATCATACCCTTTGTCCTTGGCCTCACGCTCGATTGCATCCTTGATGCTGGAGTAGATTCGGCGGAGTGTAGCGGCCTTTTTCACATCAATTTTGCGCCTTCCCCACTCCACGAATGCACGGTACTCGTGACTGGCCAAGGCGAGCTTATTGAGCAACTCCTGATGCTGCTCGCTACCAGGCGTGTACACCTCGAGTTCCTCTTCCAACGCATCAATGGCCTTGGCGCGACGGTCACCATCGCGTTGCAACTCGTCAGCCATTTTCGTCAGATCTTCATCAGCGGCAGTCCGTTCTTCAAGCTGGTTGAACACGCGCTCGAGGTCAACCGTGGCCACGATTGCCGGTTTCATGTTGGCGATATTCCGCAGCGCCACGGATTGGTAGCCGGCGAAGCTTACGAACATGGCTGCCATCAGCAGCATTGGGAGATTGAGAATCTTGTTGCGGGTCATTGGCGTAGTGCTCCTTCCGGGAATCAGCGTGAGGCGTTGCCCGCACGATAAGCATTGTTCATGCGTTCGATGAGGTTATTGGTGATATCAATCGCAGGATTGGTGTACAGCATGACTCTGGCAAGCATCTGCTGTTCGATCTGCGCGGTGCGCGAGGCGCGTGACTCCGGATTGATCATCAGTTCACCCTGGCCGTCATCAACCAACACCAGGTCATATCCCTCGGTTTCCGCAAGTTGGTTGATCGCCCTCTTGGTGACGCGGTACAAATCCTGCAGGATCAGCGCCTGCTCGAGGTCCACCTGATCGCTGGTGAACTCCATCCATGCTCGATAGCGAAGCTCCTCATACACCAATCGCTCTTCAATGGCGTCTGCTTCAGGCGTCAAGTCAGGGTTCTCAATCGATTGGCGACGAAGCTGATCGTGCTCCTGGCCCAAACGGCGAATTTCTGTTTCGCGCTTCTCTCGTTCAGCGTTGATGGCTGTCCCCATGTTCCGAAGGTCCATCTCCGCTTCGCTACGCTGAGCAAGTCCTTCAAGCACGGCGGGGAGGTTGACGACGGCAACAGTCGCTGGGTTCGCAGGAGAGGTTATCCGGTTTGCGCCTGCCTGATACGCAACAATACTCAGCAGAACCGCGATCAGTACGACCGCCGAGACGTTCAAATTCTTCTTCATTGATTTCATGGGACATTCCTATGGCACGGGGAGCTGGCATTCTACGATCCGGCTGCAAAAAAAGGTCGTCTTGAACTGTCCTTTTCCGCTAAAACGGAAGTTCCGCGCTGAAACTCAGCACCTGGGTCTCGTCGCCACGTTCCTTGAGAATCGGGAAGCCAAGGTCGAAGGCGATGGGCACCGGCCCGAATTGCGGAATGTAAAGCCGAACGCCCGTCCCGATCGAAACACGATAGTCATCGAAGCCCACGCTGTCCGTCACCGTACCGGTATCAATAAACACGACACCGGTCACCTGCTCACCGAACAGCGGAAACTCGTACTGCGCACCGGCAAAGAACATCCATTCCCCACCGATCGGATCGTTGCTTGGTTCGCCCGTATCGTTGCGAATGCCTTTCGGGCTGACTTCGCGGAAGCGAAATCCGCGGAATGTTCGACCACCACGGTAGTAGCGTTCATACGTTGGAGCACGGCCCCCGAAGATATACCCCGCCTCCGTGTTCAGCCGCAAGGTTGAGCGTCTGCCGAGGAAGTCCTCCGTTACTGTCAGGAACACGGTGTACTCGGCTCCGATATTGTTGAAGCCGTAATCGCCGCCGAACGCACCAATGCGATCGTACGACATCTGGAAACGACTGCCGCGACCGGGGCGGGTGATTGTGGTGACTGTCGAACGAGTGAAGGTCATCCCCAACGCCGTGAGCAGGTCGGGACCGGCATCACGAAACAGCTCCGATGGCGCAAAGGGTGCGATGCTGGTCAACTCGACATGCTCGACACGCGAACGCACGCCGACACTCCAGACATCACCAAGCCGACGGCTGAGACCGGCATTCGCAGTCAGCCGTTCCTCGTCGTATCGACGGAAGAACCGCTGTTGGTACGAGCCGCCGAGATTGAGTGAATACTCCGAATCAAGCAGATGCGGCTCGGTAAAATTGATGGCGTATTGGAAAATCTCATTGCCAGGGCGAAACGCCATGGAGAATCGTTGGCCAGCTCCACGAAAGGCACGGCCTCGAAGAAGATCACCGATGGATGCAGGGGTGTCGGCGATATCGAAGTTGTCCTGTCGCAGTGAGATTTCACCGAAAAGCCCAGAGTCCGAACCCACGGCCACGCCGAAATTGACTGAGCCAGTATTCCGCTCGCGCACTTCAACCAGGATATCGCGGACTTCTGAGTCATCATCTTCAATGTCCGACTCTCGCGGTGGCTGTGCTGTGATTCGAACATCGCCGAACAGTCTCGTATCTGCGATGCGCCGTCGTGTGCGCTCAAGCTCTGTCGCGTCCAGTGGGCGACCGGGTTGCAGACGCACATGCCTCCGAATCACGCGATCACGCGTCAGGAAATTGCCTTGGACATCGACCAGTCCCACGCGAGTCGGGCGACCTTCGTCAATTTCCATCAGCAAGTCGACTTGTGCTTCTCCAGGGACGTGTAACTCAATGATTTCAACACGTTGCCGTCGCTGCACCGGGTAATAGCCAAGCCGCCCGTAGGCCTCCTCTACGGCCTCAACAGAGCGGCGGAGTCGGTCACGCGAATAGACATCGCCGGGCCGAATATCGAGCAACGCGGCAATCTGTTCTGCTGCGAACACGCGCAACGGTTCACCATCAACCAGTCTGGCCGTGCGAACGCTTCGCAAGGTGTACAGCGGTCCCTCATCAATGAGAAACGTCACCGCAGCTTCGCCATGGTCTGGTGAAAGCTGAACGTGCCGATCCACACGCACCTCAAGATACCCGCGATCGCGGTAGTAGGAGGAAATGGCCGATACGTCTTCGATCAGACGATCTTCGTCAAGCTCACCACGCCGCAACGCCAGAATCGCTGTTCTGGTGGAGATTTCCCGATGCAGCAGGCGATCTTCAAATGCTTCATTGCCTTGAAACTCGATGGAGCGAATCCGGACGCGTGGGCCTTCGATGATTCGGAAGATCAGTATGCCGGATTGCTCAAGTTCAGAATCGTCAACGAGTACCGTGGCAAGATAGTGGCCACGTTCTCGATATGCCGTCTGAATCGAGCGCACTGCGTGTTGCACAAGGTAGTCATCGCGCGGGCTGCCGCGCATCAATCGTACGACTGCGAGCAGATCCTGATCGGAGATCAAGGTGTTGCCGACAACCTGGATTTCGGCGATCAGGGGCTGTTCGACCACCTGGAAGATGACGCGGACCGTGCCATCGTCAAGCACTTCCGCCTCTGCTGTAATAGTGGCAAAGCGACCGAGCTGATCCAACCGGGCGACATCATCGCGAATCGTTTGCTCACTATATGCTTGTCCGACAGCAGTTCGTATATTGTTCAGCACCAATTGTTGGGGCACCTGCTGCAGCCCGTGGACAGTGACGTCGGAGATTGGCCGATCGACAAGATCCGCGTCGGGTGCCGGTTGTGAGTATGCATTGGTCACACACACAAGCACCGCAAAGATGACGAGGAGGTGTACAACGCCGGGCAAGCGATGAACTGCGCAAATAGTGGCAGGTGTGTGCAGCGCCATGAGAATCCGGGAGCATACCGGCGGGATGCAGAGTCAACAAGGCGAATGCGTTTCGTGGGTACTGGTACAGTTTGAAAGTGGAACAGGCCTCTGGCCTGTAGATACGTTCCTCAGGCGGGACGCCTGTGCCACCGGATTCAAACTGTACCAGTACGGTTTCGTGCAACCGCATGGACTTTTGCGCCGTGACACGGTTCAATGGCTGCAAATGAATGTCATGTCTCTCAATGAGCTTGCTGAACGGATCGGCGCTCGCGTGCTTGGTGACGGCTCGCGGAACGTTTCTCGCTGCGCTTCGATCGAGAAAGCGGGGTCTGATGAAGTCGCATTTGTTGCCAATGCCAAGTATGCCCGTTTTCTCAACAGCACGAAAGCCGCAGCAGTGTTGGTGGATGCGGCTGTCGCTCAAGACCCACGAACGCCGAAGTCACTGACCAAACTGGTTGCGGATGACCCGTACTTTGCCTTTCGCAATGCATTGATCGAACTCAACGGCCAGCGCACGCATCCAACACCGCTGGATGCCGATGCACAGTTTGCCGATGGCAAAATCAGCCCGCGGGCGGCGATTCATCCCGAGGCCGTTGTCGGCCGTGATACCATCATTCATCCCTTTGCCACGGTCGAACGAGGCGCACGGATTGGCAACGGGTGCGTGTTGTATCCGGGTGCGTATGTGGGGGAAGAGGCCGTGGTCGGTGATGAGTGTCTGCTGTTTCCCAACGTGACGATCTACGACCGCTGCGTGCTCGGGAACCGCGTGACGCTCCATTCCAGCACCGTCGTGGGGCAGGATGGATTCGGCTATGCCACGCACAAGGGCGCGCATCACAAAATTCCGCAAACAGGCATCGTGGTCATTGAAGACGATGTTGAACTCGGTGCTGGTTGCGCGATCGAACGCTCTGCGATGGGGCAGACGAGAATCGGGGCGGGAACCAAGTTTGCCGACCTGATCTCTATTGGACATGGTTGTGACATCGGCAAGCATTGCCTTTTTGTTTCCTTTGTCGGCGTGTCCGGGTCCGTGGAAGTCGGCAACTATGTCGTGCTCGGCGGGCAAGTCGGTGTGACCGGCCACCTCAAGATCGGCGACGGAGTGCAGGCGATGGCAAGAAGTGCCATCGTGCGTGATGTCCCGGCAGGGGCCAAGGTCGGCGGAGCACCGGCCGTCCCGGCGGAGATCGCCCGGCGAAATGTCATGGCGTCAGTCGATCTGCACAAACTGGTCAAACGGGTGCGCGACTTGGAACGCCAACTCGAGATTTCGAAAACTCAATAGATGCTCAGCCGTGACCTGACGGTGCGCGAGCGCCGCGTTCTGCGGCAAGCGCAAGGAGTGGTATCGCATCATCATCCGACATGCGAAGCTCACGCCTCGGCACGGTGTCGCGGGATAATCCAGCGTTCTCAATGGCCACCAGCAGACCGATGCAAAACGCAGTGAGAATCCAGCCAGTCCCGCCTGCACTGAGCAGTGGCAGTGCGATGCCCTTTGTCGGTGCGGTGCCGGTGACCACAGCAAGATTGATCAACGCCTGCAAGCCGATCGTCAGCAGAATGCCAAGGCCGAGCAATCGCGAAAACGGCGATGCAGTTCGACGAATGATCGACAGCCCGCAGAGCAGCAGTCCCGCGTACAGCACGATGACCAGCGCAGCCCCAACGATGCCCAGTTCTTCACAGATGATGGCGTAAATGAAGTCTGTGGTGGCTTCAGGCAGGTAACCGAACTTCTGCACGCTGTTGCCCAGCCCACGACCGGCAAGCCCGCCACCACTGACGGCAGCCATGGATTGCAGCACGTGATAGCCGATGCCTTGGGGGTCTTGATACGCATCAAAAAATGCAGTGATGCGATTGCGGCGATATGCACTGGTCGCCACCGCCGCCACGAACAGGAACGCACCGATGGGTATCAGCATCGCCGCCTGCCAGACTTTCGTACCAGCAGCGACGAGCATGCACACTGCAACGGCCCCAATCAGTACGGCGGTGCCGAGGTCTTCATTGCCGATCAACGCGCAGATGATGACGACCAGAATCATCGGGGGTAGAAAACCCGTTGTGAATCGGCCCATCGCTCCAGCCCGCCGTGCAGCGTGCCACGCAAGGACGAACAGTAATCCCCACTTTGCGATTTCGCTCGGCTGGAAGCCCAGTGGCCCCAACTCCACCCACCGCTTGGCGCCATTGACCTCTCGGCCGATGCCCGGTACGTGCACCAGCAGCAACAGCACAACGGAGGCGAGGACAATCCACGGAATCGGCGACGCTAGGCCGCGCGCGTGGTAAATCCGCTCAACCGGGACCGTCGTACCAATCAGCAGCATCGCAACGGCCAACATCGCCAGCATCATCGGCCTGCCGAGCAACACATCGCTGACGGTGATGGATCGCGACGAGTCGATGGAAAGCCCGGCTGAATTGACCATGATCACGCCGAACATCAACAGCGTGATCGCGATGAGAATCAATGCATGGCCGGGGCGCAACATGGCGTGTTCATCGGCAACGCCTTCAGTTACCCCGTAGTTTTGCCGCTTGTGGCTTTGCGCGAAGCCACAAGCGGTACTGACTCACTCGAATGCGCCGCGATCGACAATCTGAAAATCATGCAACGATCGCAATTCGTCTGCGCCAGCGTTACCAATCTCGTTGAACCGGTTGATCACTGGGATCGGGCTTTCCAGAGCAAGTTCACCGAGAAGTTTGAACTTGGTTTCGAGGATGCCATGCAGATCAGCCGTGCTGTTACGGGCGTGACCGGCGGGGTACATGACCATGCCGCTGTCATAATCCTTGCCATCTGCGGTGATGACGATGGAGGTGGGGATGCCGTCGGGGTACTTCTCATCGTACTCTTGGCCGCCGTGAACGAAGGTGATCTTCTCCATCAGCGCCCGTGTTTCCGGGTGCATGATGGCGTCCGGGCCGTAGTCGTAAGGACTGAGCATCAACGTCTTCCAGAAGGCATCGGTGCCTCCATCGGTCTGCAACTGGCCGGCCTTGGCGGCTTCGACGGCTTTGCGCAGCTTGGTGGAGACGATATAGACCATGGAGTGGTCAGCACTTTGCCGGGTGCGCGGGTCGCGCTTGGCAGGGTCGCCGATGATGCCAAACGCCGGTTCATACGCGACGATCTTGATCGTCTCAATCTTCTCCGGCTGCTGCAGAATCGCAGGATTCTCAGCGATGAGGTCAATCAGGCCCTGAAGTGCACCGGCTGATTGGTGTTCATACAGCCCCAGCTTGAAGTGCATGCCCATCACGGCAAAGTCATCACCCGAGTGTGACAGCACCAGATCAAACGGACTTTCATCATCGCTTCGCGTTGGCTCGAACTGCCGCCAGATCGCTTCGGGGTTGCGGAAGATGTCCTTCGGGCCGATGAAGCCGGCCATTGCCCGCTTCATGCACAGCACGGCTGCCTCGGTTGAGATCGCGGCTGAGGCGCCTTTGGAATCAGAAAGCTGCTTGCCGGCCCGGATCGCGCGCCAGGGGATGTAGTGCGCGACGAACATGCCGATGGCGTGTTCGATCTGCTCCGGCGTGGCGCCAAGCATCGCGCCGTACGTGGCCGCGGAACCGATGGCACCATGGACGACGTGGTCGATCTTGTATGACTTCAAGCTGAACACCTCAGCCAGACGACCGCGGATTTCATCAAGGCACACCATGCCTCGCAAGGCAAACGCGCCATCCTTGCCGCCCAGTTGGGCGGCTGCGATGGCAACAGGGTAAAAGTCATTGTGGCCGAACTCACCTGCGGTGTGTCCCAGCGCGGGGTTATAGCCGAAATTGGTGCCGTTGGAATCCCACTCGCGCACGGCTGAACTGTTGGCGACGATGGCCTTCTCCGGCACGACAGGTGTAGTTGAGCCGAGAACTGTGGCGCCGGTGTTGGCTGGATAGGTGAGCGCTTCGTTTCGTAGCAGCGTCGGGGCGTTCGTGCCGAGCGCGAGCGCCGACATGCCGCAGAGCATGCTGTCGGTGTAAAACAGCACGGTGCGGTCGAGTACTGCTTGCGACGGTTCACCGATGCTACCGGAGAGAAAATCACAGGCAAACTTGCCGATGCCCAAGGCCTGATTGGTATCGCGGGACAGTGTCACGGACGATGTTGATGTAGTTGTGGTCATGAGATGCGCCAGTTTAGCAGGAACCGGTATTTCGGTGCCCGACTTGCCTGGAGAGGCATGTAGATTTACAACTCTTGGATGCACCGATTGTGGGTCCACCATTCGTTCGCTGAACCCATGGCAGCGAGCGGGCTGAATAGCTATGACGCGATCATTCGCCAACTGAACGGTGCTTCAGCGCACATCGGTCACGGTGTCGTGGTTCTGCAAACCCAACTGACGTTGAATGAGGTCGTAGTGCCGGTGTTTTTCAAACGGTATTTCGAACCCGAGGCGTCACTACGTTTCCTGGGACGAGTTTCCAAAGCCCGTCGGGAAACCAGGAGCTACGACACATTTGCTTCGATTGATATCCGTTGCCCACAGTGGGTGGCGTGTGGCGAGGATCGTGATGCGATGGGCCGGTTACGTAGTGCATTCATCATCACTGTGGCCGTTCCGGGTGCAATGATGCTCGATCAATACATCCGGAAGTATTGTGCAGAGAAGACATGTCATCGTGTGCAACAAACACGTCGGAGACTGATTGAGCAACTTGCAGCGCAAGTGCGAAACGCGCATGAACAGGGATTCTTTCACAATGATTTGCACTGGCGGAACATCATCATCAATGGTCCGGAAGACGAGCCGCTGGTCTGGTGGATCGACTGCCCGCGCGGTCGGTTTCGACGTCGGTCAATTCTCAAGCATCACTTTCGCATCAAAGACCTTGCTTGCCTTGATCGAACAGCAATCGAACTGTGTACGCGACGTGAGCGGCTGCGATTCCTCGTCAGGTACTTGGGCCGTGGAAAGAGTTTGCTGCGACGCTTTGCTCGGGATGTCGATGCCTATCGCAAGCGACGTTGGTAGCGATGCCAGCCGGTCGTGGCAGTCAATCATCGTGCCCAGCGAAGTTCGAGACGATGGCTCACTGCATCGGTGCTCATTGCGGAACTTCGCAATCGAACAACTTGGCGCGGCTCCATGGGAATCATTTCCCATCCCATCGTCGGCGTGACTTCCATGCCATCCTCGTCATAGAACAGAAAGCGGTAATCGACCAAATACTGTCGGTCAGTCATATTGCGTACAGGCACCTCAACGCGATATGGCCGCGCACGGTCGTCCACGATGATGGCGGGGTGGAATCCCAGCCACGGCCGCAGTTCAGGTGAGAGCACGGAGATCTGCGGGTCATTCAGCGGAGCTGGGTAGGGGTCTCCAAGGCCGGGACTGGGAGAGAGGTCCGCCCGGCATCCAAGAACCAAAGCCGAGCAGACAAGAGCCGCGAGTGTCGTCATACGTGACATGGTGAGTTCCTTTTGATCTTCATTCTATCAGTTTCCAGTGACACGGCCCGTAGAGGTTGCATTCCGTTGAGGTGATCCAAGCGGTCGTGGTGGGGGCGAGTCGCGGCCGTGCATGCGGACATACACCGCCTTGGGATCGCCATACTCGCCAGGATCAAGATCGTACAGGGTCATCGTCCGGCCATCACCGATGGTCAGGCGCACATCGCCAGGCCCATCCAGTTGAAGTGGCACGAGGTACACCGACTGCGGCAGGAACTCAAGGTAACGCGTGTCAGCGCGTGCGCCGGCCTGCGTGAGCATGCCAAGAATCATGGCCCCGACTCCAGCCAGCGCCACTTCGGCTGAGTGTTGTTCAATGCCGATGTACGTTGCCACCGCACCACCGCCGATCAATATCTCGCCGATCGCAGCCTTGGCGCGGCGGATGTCTTCCAGATTGTTCCACCGGTGGTCCATTGCCATTCGGCTGATATTGGCAACAGGGATGACACTGAGTCCGCGTCCACTAGTCGGCTGTACCGAGAGCGATGCTGCTGCAATGCTGAGTGGCTCTTGTTGTTGAAATCGCGCAAGCGCGTTGGCGGGTCCATACGCGATTTTCGTCGGGCCTTTGCCATAGTGGACAATCAGCAGTGTGTTGTAGGCGTCCTCCCGCAGCGTTTGCGCCAGTGAGGCCAGGGAGGGATCGATCTCGACGGCAGCGTCGAACATCGCGTCACTCCCACCGGCTCCACTGAGTCGCGCCCCGATGCCCTGCATGAGAAAGCCAAGGGCGAAGTTGGTGTCGACGGCGGTGTATCCACGATCCAGAAATTCATCATCCGCAGCAGCTCGACGGGCGAGTAGCTCTGGTGTCTGATATGCGCCGAAATCTGTCAGGCGGAACAGGGCATTGGCAGATGCGGCTCGTGCGTTTTCCCAGTCTCCCATTATCGCGTACAGCGTGGCGACATAGTGGTACATCATCGCCTGTTCAAACGGTTCGCCCTTCCAGATTCGCACACCCTCGTACAGCATGATGGCTGCCGTTGTACGGTCAGCATTGAGACCGGCGGTTGAAAGCAGTTCGAAGCTGTATCCCAACGCTCGCTCAGCTTCCGCAAGATCGCCCGCGGCTAATGCTGCCATACCCAGCCGTGCGTTGTTGAGCAGAACCTGCTCGTCATTGCGCGTCAGCGCATCCGGTCGCAGAGCTTCGCGAGCTGCGTCGTACTCATAGCCGTAGTACGCATGAATCGCCGCAAAATTGCGCGGTGCCTGGCATCCCGCAGACAACATCACCAGCATGAGCGGAAGCAACCCTGTCAACATCCAGCAGAGCAGCCGTGCAGACACGTGGCGGCGCAACGAGACACTCCTGGTCCATGACACGCGGACACACCGCCAATGACCGAAATGGATGCGTGTTTCAAGCACCATCATGTCCTGTTTGATTCAACGTCTCAATCGAACGTTCGGCCCGAAACGGCTCGCTTGACTTCCCATGCGTCTTCCCATGCGATGGTGCCGCTGCGAAGGTCAATGAGTTGGAAGCTACATACATACGCATCTGAGCGTCCCGCTGCGGAAGTATGGGTGAGTGTGTGAAACTCTGCGGTGAGTTGGTGCGTCGGATTCATCCGTAAACCATACGGCTCATGTGACGTGCCCAATTCATCAGCGACGATCGGCCATCGCTCAGGAGGGATGATCCAGATCAGGTTGCGACGCTGCGCGACATCAGTCTGTGCAAGCAGCGCACGCATTCTGCCGATATACATCCATCGTTCCCGTTCGGGAATGATCTGATTCGTGTGATTCACCACACGATAGATCGAGATCACCCACGGTTCATCTTCCTCATTCCGAGTGCCGATTCGATCGTCCTGGGTGAACGAGCGAGCCATGCGATCAGTCATGTTCACCAGATCCACGCTGTTGAGAAACGTGGTACGCGTCTGGGGAGGACTCGCGCACGCGGCAAGTGCGAGCACGAACAGCAGTGATGCACTGAAGGCGGCATGAGGATGGGAAACCATGGCCGATTGCCTTCCAGCTAGTTGAACTTCACCTCGTAGGAGTTCTCCCACACAATCGCGCCAGCACCGATATCCGGACCAGTTGCTGCGTCACGCAATTGCACAAGCTGATAATTGAGCAAGTAATAGTTTGTACCACCACGTGGCAGGTCGTAGATTTCACACGTGAGGACATAATCGGCTCTTGATCGATAGGCAATGGCGCTGGAGTCGAAGTCCTTGCCGCCATACTCGCGAGTGCGCTGTTGCTCGATGTAGGCACTTTCACGGACGAATTCGAGGCCTTCACGCGCGCCGGATGAATTCAGTTGCGAACGCAACCGCGCGAGGAAGACCTGGTAGTCCGCGTGCGGGGCGCTGGTCTTGTTCTCGATCTGGCCGACAAAAATGCGAGGCGGGCTGTTTCGGTTCGTGATATCCAACCGTTGAGCGATATCCCGTGCCATGCGGTCAGTGGCATTGACGAGGTCGGCACTTCGTGGCGCCATGACACCAAGTTCAGACGGCGCATCGCTGGTGGGGTCCATCCGGTAGCCGGACGTGCCACGATTGTGCGGCGGGGGCTGGCAGGCAGTCACGGCAAGGATGCTCAGGGCAAGAACGGCTTTGATCGCAGTGTTCACGGCGTTTCCTTTCATTGGCGTGGTTCCAGTCCGTTAGTGCAGACACACTTGGACGGCTGCTTGTTCCATCTCAATGCGCGATGATATGGCCGCCATAGGCCAAAGGTTCGAGAAAGAAAAAGTCCGCCGAAGCGGACTTGAAAAGTCATCGGACGAGAATGATGAGGCCGGTGTCAAGGCCGCTGGCGATCACGATTACCGCCGCTGCTGCCTGCCTGTTCACCAATGTCGCGACCGCGGCGGACATCCTCGACGCGGATGTTGGACAAACCGCCGGAAAATCGCACATATCGTCGTTCTGCTTGTGCTTGGGAGCGATTTGCGGGTCTGACAGCAAATGGGTAGCCGCCAATTTGTCGGTGAATGAAGTCCGGGGCACGGATGATCAGTTGGCCGTGATAGTACCGAATGGTTGCCCAGTCACCGCCAAGGATTTCCCAGCCATCAGGTTCGATGGTCTCGGTGATCAGGTCAATGATTTGCTGGACGCGTTCTTCCTCAGTGAGGCGTTCTCTTTCCTGGCCGGGTTCACCGAAGAGGCCTCCACCACCCTGGCCGCCTCCACCGCCGCCCCCGCCACCACCGCCGCCTCGCCCACCGCCGCCCCCACCGCCACCGCCGCCTCCACCACCGCCTTGATCGAGGGCTTGGTTGAGGTCGAATTGCGGGGCATTGTCAAACAGCGGCACTTCAAAAAGCAAGTCGCGAATCGGGTAATAGCGAATCTCTTTTGCAGCCGGTGCAGCAAGGCGATCTTTCGTGCCAACTTCGAGGAAGCCATCACGAAGCTGCCATGTGGTTTCATCAAAGTCCGAGGCCTGTTCGAGTACGCGCTCCAGAATGCTCAAAGCAGGCATTTCTCGGCTGTCAAGGGTGATCGGAGCATCGGGATCCAGCCCATGTCCAGCGCGATCAGTGCTATACCGTGCGATGATGTTGATTCCAAGCACTGTTTGCAGGTAGTCAATAGCGTCGCGTGCGGGTGTCTCCTGAAACGGTGCAGAGATATCCGTATACAGAAGCACGCTGAGAATGTGGGCCTTATCGGTATCAGCAGCGCGGGTTCGTTCCTGCTGCTGGCGGACGTGCTCCAAGCGTTGGCCCAGCCCTTGCGCATAGGTGTCACTGCCTACGATACCAAGCAATAATGTGCCGGAAACTGCAAGTGCGAACGGTCGAATTGACTTCATCGGCCTCTCCTTTTGGGGGCTCTACCATGACGTGAACGGCGTGCCTTTTCTTCTTACGAATTGCCGCTCACGGCCTTGTGTATGACTCTACACAGAGAAACGTCCACAAGCCATTAAAATTTCGGCCGGTTGGCACGATCGGTTGCGGATGATTGGCATCTTATCGGTACCAATTTTGCCTGCTGGTACAAAGGTCGACTGTACACTTGACACTGTGACGACGCTTTTCGGCAATGAAGCTGCGACCGGATACGCCCGGGTGGCGGTTGAGCGGGGGGTGGACCGGTACCCCGATGGCCTCACCTACGCCATCCCCCAATCGCTCAGCGAGATCCGGCCGGGCGACCGGGTCATCGTACCGCTCGGCCGGGGCAACACCGCCACTGCAAGTTACGTCATCGACGTTGCCCAGAACACCACGCTTGACCCCGCCAAACTCAAGCCCATCACCCGCCGCGACGATGCTTCCGCCCGATTGCCGGGCCAACTGGTCGAACTTGCCCGATGGATCAGCAACTACTACTGCGCGCCAATCGGCATGACGCTGGCGTCAATGCTCCCCGCAGCCGTGAAACGCAACGTCGGTTCGGTCACCAAAACCATGATCGACCTCGGCGATCCGCTGCCACTGGATGAAAAACTCCCGCCCAAGCAGCGACAGGTGTTGGAAGTGCTCGCCAAGCTCGAACCCGCCCAACGTCCGATCGAGCTTCGCACATTGGCGGATATGGCTGAGCTAAAGACCACCGGACCGATCAAAAAACTCATCGACCGCGGCCTGGTGGAGACATCCCGGCGTACAGCCGTGGAAGCACTCTGGTCACAGCACACCAGTGATGCCACCGTGCCCGAACGCCTGACCGAACCGCAAGCGAAGGTCATCGACGAAGTTGCGGGAGGCCTTGACGACGGGTTTGCTGTGCATCTGCTGCATGGCGTCACAGGTTCGGGCAAGACCGAGGTATATATCCGCCTGATCGAACGTGTAATCGCAGCTGGGAAGACCGTGCTGCTGCTGGTGCCGGAAATCTCCCTTACGCCGCAAACCAGCGGGCGGCTGATCGGCCGCTTTTCCGATCATCGCGTGGCGATTTTGCATTCAGGCCTGACCGCAGCGCAGCGTCATCAACACTGGCTCATGGCGGCTGAAGGCCGATCGCCGATTGTTCTGGGTGCGCGTTCAGCGGTGTTTGCGCCGATTCCCGATGACAAACTCGGGCTGATCATCGTCGATGAAGAGCACGACGGCTCATACAAGCAGGACCAGGTGCCCCGGTATCACGGCCGGGATGTCGCGATCCGCAGAGCGCAGCTTGCCAAGTGCCCGATTTTGCTCGGCAGTGCAACGCCTTCGCTGGAAAGCTGGCACAACGCGCACCGCGGAGGCAAGGGTGCGTTCACACTGCACCGACTGGCCGACCGCGTGCCCGGCGCGCAGCTTCCCATCGTGAAGGTTGTGGACTTCCGCGAACAGCAACGAGCCCATCAGGATCGACGGGTGCACCTGATCGGCCCCGCGATGCAGACAGCGCTGGGGCGAACGCTCGAAGTCGGCGCGCAGGCGTTGATTCTGCTCAACCGTCGGGGATACGCCAACTACATCGCCTGCCCTGATTTCAACTGCGGCTGGACCATGCAGTGCGACCATTGCGATGTCACGATGGTCTATCACCTCAACAAGCAATTGCCCAAGCCGGGTGCAGGATACGTGCGCTGCCATCACTGTCTTGCTGAGCAGAAGCTCCCCGCCACCTGCCCGGATTGTCACAAGCGCATCAGCACCTTCGGCCTTGGCACACAGCGCGTTGAGGAGGAGTTGCACCGCATGTTTCCGATGCTGGTTGAAGGCGACACCATGCTGCGCGTGGATAGCGACACGATGCACGGGGCGAAGGATTTTCACGATGCGCTCAGCCGGTTCGGTTCGGGGCAACTGCGCGTGCTGGTGGGGACGCAGATGATCGCCAAGGGGCTGGACTATCCGGGCGTGCGTCTGGTGGGGGTGATCAATGCGGATACGTCGATCAACCTGCCGGACTTTCGCGCCACCGAGCGAACGTTCCAGCTTGTCAGCCAGGTGGCCGGCCGCAGCGGCCGCGGGGCTGACCGGGGCATGGTGATCGTGCAGACGTTCAATCCGTCCGCGCCGTCAATTCAGTTGGCAGCAAAGCATGACTTTGTATCTTTCGCGCGCATTGAACTGGCTCAACGCAAGCAGGGGGGCCTGCCGCCGCTGACGCGCATGACGCGCATCGTGCTGCGTGATGAGGATCATCTGAAATGTTTGGCATTGGCAAAAGCGACCGCCGAGCGGCTGCGTCAACTGGCGGGCGAAGCCGTGCGCGTGCGCGGCCCTGCGCCGTGCCCGATCGCGCGTATTGCTGGCAAACACCGCCAGCAGATCGAACTGCTCGCGCCGACGGCCGGCATCATGCAGACGCTGCTCGCAGCCGCGCGCAGTGAAGGCGTCATCAAGGCAGGCACTGCGATGGCGATTGATGTGGACCCAATCGCACTGTTGTAAGCTTGAGCAATGTCAGGCATTCGACCGTGATTCTCACTGTTCCCGGAAGCGGTGAACAACAGGTACGATTCTGTACTTAGAGGGCAGCCCATGACGACGCTCACACGCAATGTGGCCAAGCGCTTTCGCCGTTGGCGGTGGACGTTGCAGTATTGGTGGTCAGCCCCGCAGCTTCCGGAGCCGCCGGTGATTGTGCAGCGTCGAAGGCAGATGCTGTGGAGCATGGTGCCGTTCGCCATTGCGCTGGCGGTGGTTCCATTTCTCAATGTATCCCGCTTCTGGCTGTTCGCAGCGACCATTGCAGCGTTGCTGGCCACGAAGGTCGCGTGGAGCATTGCAGGCGGTCGGTTCCGCAGGCGAGTGGTGGTCAACAAGTACAGAGTGTGCACGCAGTGCGGTTATGTACTTCGCGGGTTGCCGGAAGAGAGCCGTTGCCCCGAGTGCGGCGTGGCGTACGAGTTGGCACAAGTCGAACGCGCTTGGAGAGCCCATCTTTGGCAAGTGTGAAGTTGGCTTGTACATGCTCCAGAGGTCCGCCCAGCCGGTGCCTGGCTCCTCACGTCACATTCCGACCAAGTGACCGGCCGTTCAAGCCGATAATTACCGCAAGAGGTGCTAGAATTGGTTTTCGCGCGCCCGCTACGCTGCTTTTTGTCACCAAGAACCGACATCCACATGCCTCAACGCACCCAAGAGACGCCCGAAGGGGCAATGCAACGACCGGACCTTTCCGTCAACGGCTGGAATGCTGAGTACGTGGAAGGCCTGTATCGCCAATGGATCGACAACCCTGAATCAGTCGAGCCGCAGTGGCGGCAATTCTTTCAGGGCTTTGACCTTGGCTACCGCGTGCCGACGGACGGCGAGGCGGCTGCGGAGCCAACTTCTTCAGGAACCATTCAGGTCGCGCACTCGCTGCAGGGCAAAGTCGATTCGTTGATCTATCACTATCGCGACATCGGCCACTTCGCAGCCGACCTCGATCCGCTCGGCACCAAGCGACCCTACCCGGAATACCTCACCCTCGAGTCATTCGACCTGACCGAGGCGGATCTGGACAAGACCTTCGATCCCGGCGTGTTGCCGCTGTCTAACCCCGCGCCGTTGCGCGACATCATCGCGCTGCTGGAGGATACGTACTGCCGGCACATCGGGGTGGAGTATATGCACATCCAGGATCGCGAGCGTCGCAGGTGGTTGCAGAACAGGATGGAGCCGACACGCAATCGGCCGGAGCTGCCCAAAGACCAGAAGATGCGCATCCTCAGCGATCTCATCGAAGCGGACTGCTTCGAGAACTTCATCAACACGCGATACCGCGGCAAGAAGCGTTTCGGGCTGGACGGTGGTGAATCGCTGATCCCGCTTATGCAGGAAATGATCGAACGCGGCCCCGATGAAGGCGTCAAGGAGTTCACCATCGGCATGGCCCACCGCGGCCGGCTGAACGTCCTCGCCAACATCATGAACAAGACCTACGACCAGATCTTCACAGAGTTTGAAGAAGCGTGGGTCGAGGACTTCCTCGAGGGCGGCGGCGATGTGAAATACCACCGCGGATACTCCAGCGACAACACCACCGCTGCGGGCGAGCCGATCCGGCTGACGCTTTCGCCAAACCCGTCGCATTTGGAGCACGTGAATCCCGTCGTGCTCGGCCGGGCCCGCGCCAAGCAGCGATTGCGCAATGATGTCGAACGCAAGCAGTGCGTGCCGATTCTCATTCATGGCGATGCCGCCTTCCCCGCGCAGGGCGTTGTGGCGGAATGTTTGAACATGGCCAATTTGGACGGGTACACCGTTGGCGGCACCGTGCATGTCATCATCAATAACCAGATCGGCTTCACCACCAACGAGGCAGACGCATTCAGCGGCAAGTACTGCACAGACATCGCCAAGATGATTGAAGCGCCGATTTTCCATGTCAACGGCGACGATCCCGAGGCCTGTGCGTGGGTTGCGCAGATCGCTATGGAATTTCGTCAGCAGTTCAAGACAGACGTGGTTGTTGAAATGTGGTGCTATCGCAAGTACGGCCACAACGAGGGCGATGAGCCGACGTTCACCCAACCGCTGATGTACGAGCGCATTCGCAAGCAGCAGCCCGTGCTCAAGAAATACTCCGAGCAACTCATCAGCGAGGGACTGATCACTCAAGACGAAGCGGATCGGTTGTATCAGGAACTACGCGACAAGCTTGATGAATCTCAGACGCGCACCAAGGAGCAACCCGTTGAGCCGACCATTGGAGCGTTTCGCAATGTCTGGGCCGACCTGACCGAGGAGTATTCTGACGAGCCGGTGGAGACGGCTGTGAGCGTTGATGCGCTCAAGAAGGTCTCACATGCGCTCGGTCGAGTTCCTGACGATTTCAACTCTCACAAGAAGCTCAAGAAGCTCCTGGAGCTTCGTGGCAAGGCAATCGACGATGATCTGGCAATGGACTGGGGCATGGGCGAAATGCTCGCCTACGGCACGCTGCTGCTGGAAGGCCACGCAGTCCGGTTGACCGGCCAGGATGTGGAGCGCGGCACGTTTAGCCACCGTCATGCAGTGCTGTTCGACCAGAAGACGGCTGACGGGTACATCCCACTGAACAACATCTCCGACGGCCAGGCGCGGTTCTGCATTCATAACAGTCCGCTGACGGAATCCGCATGCGTCGGCTTCGAATACGGCTATTCGTTGAGCGATCCACAGATGCTCATCATCTGGGAGGCACAGTTTGGTGACTTCGTCAACGGTGCGCAGGTCATCATTGACCAGTTCATCGCCTCAGCCGAAACCAAGTGGCAGCGGCATTCCGGTATGGTCATGTTCCTCCCGCATGGCTACGAGGGCCAGGGCCCGGAACACTCCTCAGCGCGGCTCGAACGATGGCTGACGCTCACCGCACGAAACAACATGGTCGTGTGCTATCCAACCACGCCGGCACAGCACTTTCATATGCTCCGCCAGCAGCTCAAGCGCAAGTTCCGCAAGCCGCTGATCGTCATGACGCCCAAGAGTCTGCTGCGTCATCCCAAGGCGACGAGCCACGTCGCGGAGTTCACCGACGGCACATTCCAGCGGGTCATAGATGATCCGGCCGTGAAGGACGCAAAGTCGATCAAACGGCTGCTGCTTTGTAGCGGCAAGGTGTACTACGACCTGCTCGCGCATCGCGACGAGACCGGCAGCGACGATGTGGCAATCGTTCGCATGGAGCAGTTGTACCCGCTGCCGGATGATCGCATCCAACAGATTCTCAAGCGATATGAGAAGGCCGAAGTCTTCTGGGTGCAGGAAGAGCCGAAGAACATGGGTGCTTGGCGATATCTTGACGCGACCTTCCGTGAGATTCTCGAATTCAATCTGACTTACGTCGGCCGCGAGGCAAACTCCTCGCCTGCCGTGGCATCCACGAAGATGCACGCACAGGAGCAGGAAAAGATTATGATCACCGCTCTCGGCCTGCCCAGCAAAGACAATGGCATCAAGAAGAAGGCCAAGGTCGACAAGAAGCCAGCCGCAAAGGCCAAGGCCTGACGCGGAACCGCCAAGCCCTCACTCCTGACACAAACCCCCGATTTTCCGCACTCGTCCTCATGCCTGTTGACATCACCATCCCAAGCCCCGGCGAATCGATCACTGAAGTCACCCTCGGTCCCTGGCATAAGTCCTCAGGTGACTGGGTTGAGAAGGACGAGACGCTCGTCGAGATCGAATCTGACAAGGTCACCCTCGAAGTGCCCGCCCCTGAATCGGGTGTGTTGAGCGTTTCCGCAAACGAAGGCGACGAGATGAACGTCGGCGATGTCATTGGTGAGATCGATCCATCTGCCGAGAAACCATCCAAGGACGCATCACAGCAGAGCAAAGCCGAGGATGAAACGGCTAAGAAGCCCAAACAGACCGATACGAGTGAAGCCGACAAGCGACAGCAATCCGCAGCGACGAACGAAACCGCCACCGCCACGGCCGCTGCCAACGGCGGCGACGCACGCGTGACCTCGATGGCTCGCAAGATTGCCGAAGAGCGTGGTGTGAACCTTGCCACCGTCAAGGGAACTGGACCTTCAGGCCGCATCACCAAAACCGACGTGTTGCGCGTTCAGGTCAACGGTGATCATGATTCTGGCGACGCCGGCAAGGAGATGGTCACCGCCGCAGGCACACGTGGAACCCGCCGCGAGAAAATGACCAAGCTTCGCCAGCGCATCGCACAGCGACTGGTCGAAGCCCAGCACAACGCGGCCATGCTCACCACCTTCAATGAGTGTGACATGACCGCCGTCATGGAACTCCGAAAGCAGCACAAGGAGTCCTTTGCGGAGAAACACGGTGTTGGCCTCGGCTTCATGTCGTTTTTCTCCAAGGCATGTGTCTCTGCGCTGCAGGCGTTCCCCCGCGTCAATGCGTACATCGTCGGCGAGGGCTCGGCGCTGGAAGTCGAGTATCACGACTACGTCGATATCTCCGTCGCGGTCGGCACCGACAAGGGGCTGGTCGTCCCGGTGCTGCGCAACGTGGAGTCCATGTCCTTTGCGCAGATCGAGCAGGGCATCAAGCAGCTCGCCACCAAGGCCCGCGACGGCAAATTGACCGTTGATGACATGACCGGCGGAACGTTCACGATCTCCAACGGCGGCGTGTACGGCTCGCTGAACTCCACGCCGATCCTCAACCCGCCCCAGTCGGGCATCATTGGTCTGCACAAGATCATGAAGCGACCTGTGGAAGACCCCAACAACCCGGGTCAGGTCGTGCTGCGACCGATGATGTACCTTGCGTTGAGCTACGACCATCGCATCATTGACGGTGCCGAGGCGGTTGGCTTCCTTGTGCACGTCAAGGAGTGCATCGAACACCCAGAGCGCATGCTCCTCGGCGTGTGACCTGTTCCAAGCGCGGCCGTAGCGAAGCGAAGGCCATGGTCGCGCCCTACACTGGCGTACATGTCCGCGAAAACTCCCCAGAAACCCGCGCGCCTCGCCCTCGCAGACGGCACCGTCTTCACCGGACTTGCTTTCGGCGCGGTCGACGCGCCTGACGCAATCGGCGAAGTCGTCTTCAATACCGCCATGACCGGCTATCAGGAAGCGCTCACCGATCCGAGCTACGCCGGTCAGATTCTCACAATGACCTCGCCGATGATCGGCAACTACGGCGTTTCGCCGGAGGATGTCGAATCCGGCAAGCCCCAGGTCGCCGGCTTTGTCATTCGTGAACTTGCGCGGGTGAGATCCAATCACCGCGCGCAAATGGATCTCGCTGAGTGGCTGTCCCAGCACGGCGTGATCGGCATTCAGGCCGTGGACACTCGAGCGCTCGTGAGGCGACTGCGTGAACATGGAGCGATGAACGGCCTGATCAGTCTCGACTCCTCCGCAACTGACGCCCAGCTCGTGCAGAGAGCGGGAGACAGCCCCTCAATGGCTGGGCAGAATCTGGCTGCGAAACTCAGCCCAAGCGAGGCATACGACTGGTCGGAGACCCTTGGTGATTGGAAGTTGCCGCACCAGGTTGGTGCAGCCGCGGTTGATCGACCGTTGCGAGTGCTTGCGCTGGATTGCGGCGCCAAGCACAACATCTATCGCAATCTGGCTGAACGCGGCTGTGATGTCCATGCGGTGCCGCATGATGTCTCGGCAGAGCAGATTCTGGCGATGAAACCCGACGGACTGTTCATTTCCAACGGCCCCGGCGATCCGTCTGCTGTGCAAGCAACCATTGAGACACTGCGCGACGTGGCGGGGGAGGTGCCGACTTTCGGGATTTGTCTTGGCCACCAGTTGCTCGCGCTGGCACTGGGCGCAAAGACTTACAAGCTGAAGTTCGGACACCGTGGAGCAAATCAGCCCGTTCGAAACATCCTGACCGGCCAGGTAGAGATCACCAGCCAGAATCACGGTTTTTGTGTTGATGGTGATTCACTGGCGGAAATTGGCTGCGAACCGACCCACATCCACCTTAATGATGGCACGCTGGCGGGGTTTCGACATACGTCCAAGCCGATTTTCAGTGTGCAGCATCACCCCGAGGCCTCACCCGGGCCCCACGACGCTTGCTACCTCTTTGATTGTTTCGTGGAAATGATGCGATCCGGTCAGCCGCTGGATGCGAATATGATGCGGCGGGCGGTCCAACAGCAGCGTACCGCCAAAATGGTGTGATCCAGATTGAATCAGCGATTCGGTCGAGCGAATGCGTAGATGAAGTCCTGATTGCGGCTTGCGAACGTTTTGCCTGCAAAGTAGTCTGGTGCGTCGTCAGTCAATCTGGTACGTTGATCGCAGCGTGTTTACTGTGTGTTCAACCTGAAATTTTGCGTTAGACTTTGCGAATTGGCCAGACGCCCGGCCGCTCGCTTAGGGAGATACGAATGAAGATGTTTGCAGAACGACGTCTCTGGTCGCTTGCCACCGCAGGCCTGGTGGGAATTGCGATCGGCACTCTGCCGTGTACAGCCCTCGGAGTGTCCCACAGTGAGGCGGCCAAGGATGAGCAGCGAGATGACGAAGTCAATCGCGCCAAGGGCGAAGCGGCGTTGGAAGATGGCAAGCGACATGCTGCTGCAGGTCGCTGGCGACAGGCGGCCGATGCATTCACGACCGCACTCACGCATATGCCTGACAACGAACAAGCCAGGGAAGGGCTTGACCGTGCGATGACAATGGTCGATCAGGGAACCTCGCTGCCGGAGATCGAAGCTGAACGCGAGCGCCAGCGCCAGCGAGCAATTGTTGAATTTGAAGACGCGTACGAACGATCGCGTGCCGCCCTACGCCGCGAAGATTTTTCAAGCGCTCAACAGAACATTCTGACTGCAAAGATCCGTCTCGATCGTGCCCGAACGTTCCTGCGTGAAGCCGAGCATGCCCGGATGACTGGGCAAGCTGATCAGTTGCTGAGCGAAATTGAGCAGGCGCGTGCAGCGCACCGGCTGCTGCAAGATGAACAACAGCGCCGTGAAGCTGAGCGGCAGCAGCGGGATGAGCAAGAACGCGCCCGCCAGCAGCGGCAGGCGGTTATCAATGAGAATCTCGTGCGTGTGCGTCAACTGCAAATGGAACTCAAGTACGCTGAGGCCCTGCAGGTCATTGACGAAATTCTGTTCATTGATGAACTGAATCCTGCAGCTTTGGCACTGCGAGACATAATCCAGACCAGCGAACTGTATCGCGAATATGCCGAAGTCCAGAGACAGCGCAATCGCTCCTACGGCAATATCGCGCTTGAAAATCAGCGGGCACTGGTCGCACCGGATCGCAATATTGATGGTCCCGGCTTGCGTTCCGCAGATGGCCTGATGCAGTATCCAGAGGATTGGCCTCAACTGAGCATGCGCCGCTCGTATGACGGCGGTTTTCGCGATACGCCAGCCGACCGTGCTGTCGCCCAGCGACTTCGTGACACCACGATCCCGGTCGATTTTTCCAATAACACATTGGAACAGGTCATCAATTTCGTAGCTCAAGTTACAGGATTGAACATCTACGTCGACTGGCGAGCTCTCAATCTCGTAGGCATCGATCGTGATGACGAAGTGACGCTGCAACTGACGGAACTTCCCGTCGAAACTGCGCTGCAGCGTGTGCTTGAGCAGATCGGTGACGATTTTGAGCGACCGCAGTATGCCATTCAGGATGGCATGCTCACTATCTCCAGCGACGAAGCACTGCGACGTCGTACCGTGACATTGGTCTACGACATCCAAGACCTGCTGTTTGAAGTGCCCATCTTCGACAACGCTCCGCAATTTGACCTTAACCAGGCCCTTGATCAGGGCGGCGGCGGCGGAGGTGGCGGCGGCGGCGGCGGTGGTGGCCGCGGCGGCGGTGGTGGCGGCGGCGGTGGTGGTGGTGGCCTCTTTGGCGAGCCTGGCCAGGAGCGCGAACGCCGTACCCGTGAAGAGCTGATCGATCAGATCGTTGCCATCATTCAAGAGAGTGTCGATCCTGACGGTTGGCGTGAACTCGGTGGCGATACCGGCTCCCTGCAGGAACTGAACGGTAACCTCATCATCAACAACACACCGGGCAACCACCGCGAAATCGATGGATTGCTCTCAATGCTGCGAGAAATTCGTGACTTGCAGATCAATGTCGAAACGCGCGTGCTCGAAGTCTCCACGAACTGGTTTGAGCAAATCGGCGTTGACCTTGATTTGTACTTCAACACGAATAACGACATGTGGCGACGCGCTCGTCAAGCCGATCCCAACTTCCAGTTGGCGGATTTTTTCGGGCCGCAGGGCCAGCTTCGTAATCCTGTCGTGTTCGGCAGCGTTAATCAGCTTGAAGCGGCGAATGATCCGCTGAATCCGATCAACGCCATCGCCAGTGGCTCGTCCATCGGTATTCCAGATGACACCGGCCAAAACATTGCCTACATCACTGGTCCGGTCGGTGCTCCGGTGCGAAACCGTCGTGGCTTCGCGCCCATTGGCATGACGCAGAACTCGTTGAACATGGCGAACGAACTCGCTGGCCTCTCCGGCTTTGCAGCAACCGCAATGGCTGTCGGCCCGGCTGCATCAGTTGGTCTGCAATTCCTTGATGACATCCAAGTGGACTTGCTCATTGAAGCGACTCAGGCAGACCGTCGTTCCGTCGTACTGAGTGCCCCAAGGTTGACGTTCTTCAACGGCGGTGATGCATGGATTGCTGTGGCTACTGGTACGACTTTCGTGTCGTCTCTTGAAGCAGTCGTGGCAGAAGGCGGTGTGGCTTTCCGTCCCATCATCGATCGTGTGTTTGACGGTTTCGTAATGCACATTCACGGTGTGATTTCGGCTGACCGTCGATATGTCACCCTTGCCGTGCGATTTGACTCGGCAGAGCTGGTCGAAATGGTTCCCGCAACGGCTCGTGCACAGGCCCGAGGTGGCGGCGACTTTGGCGGCGGTGTGGCTGATGCGTTTGAAGGCGATTTCGAGTTGCCTGTGCTCTCCGGCCAAAATATCCGAACGGCCGTTTCCGTTCCTGATAAGGGCACGCTGTTGCTCGGTGGCGCGCGAACTATCAGCGAGATTGAGGTCGAAACCGGCGTGCCGGTCCTCTCAAAGATTCCCTTTATCAATCGGTTCTTCACGAACCGGATTACCTCGAAGGATGAGTCTTCATTGCTGATTCTCATTCGTCCGGAAATCATTATCCAGCAGGAGAATGAGGACATGCTCTTCCCCGGCCTCTCCGACACGCTCGGAACCGGTAGTTCAATGATGCGATAACGTTCGCTGCACAGAACTGCAAACTTTGTATATCCAGCATTCGCCCCCGGCATGTCCGGGGGCGAATGAAATTAACAGTCGCCCTAAATCGCGCAGCCCACCAACAATACAGCCATGCCATTGATTAACGAACACTACCTCAAGCTTGCCGGTGGTTACCTCTTTCCGGAGATCGACCGCCGAGTACAGGCCTATGTCCACGATCATCCTGAATCTGCCGCCCACGTAATTCGTTGTGGCATTGGGGATGTCACTGAGCCGCTACCGCTTGCTGTACGTGAAGCGATGCATAAAGCTGTCGATGAAATGGGGGTCCGAGAGACATTCAAGGGGTATGGTCCACCGTTCGGTCACGAGTTCATCCGGAAAGCCATCGCGAAGAATGATTTCCAGGATTACGGACTTGATGTGGAAGCCGATGAGATTTTCCTGTCAGATGGCTCCAAGGGTGATTGCGGAGCAGTACTGGACATTCTTGCCAATGACGGGGCAAACCGAATTGGTATTACAGACCCTGTCTACCCGGTGTACGTCGATACCAATGTCATGGTCGGCAATACCGGGCCGGCGAAAGAAGGCGGTGGATATGAAGAGTTGGTGTACCTGCCGTGTATTGCCGAGCACAATTTCGTTCCGGAGATTCCCAAGCAGTCACTTGATGTCATCTACTTGTGCTATCCGAACAATCCGACGGGTTCCATGATTACGCGTGACCAGCTTACTGCCTGGGTCCGCTACGCATTGGCAAACAACGCGGTCATTCTCTACGACGTGGCATACCAGGCATTTTTGCGAGATCCGTCCGGCGAATTGCCACGTTCGATTTATGAGATACACGGCGCCAATCGGTGCGCGATGGAGTTCCACAGCTTCTCGAAGGACGGCGGATTCACCGGCCTGCGGTGCGGCTACACCGTTTGTCCGAAGGAACTCAAAGGCCGTCGGTCTGATGGTGAAGAGGTGTCCATGCACCGGCTTTGGAGCCGACGGTGGAGTACCAAGTCGAACGGGGTGTCCTACATCGTGCAGCGGGCGGCAGAAGCGATGTACTCAGAAGCGGGTAAGGAACAGGTCAGAGCCCTGATTGATTTCTACTTAGGTAATGCTGCAATTCTGCGTGAAGGGTGTGAGGCGATGGGTCTGGAGGTGTACGGCGGAATCAACGCGCCGTATGTCTGGGTTGGTTGTCCTGACGGGGTTGATTCCTGGGGGATGTTTGACCGGATGCTTGAACAGGCCAATGTGGTGGTGACACCGGGATCGGGCTTTGGTCGCTGCGGTGAGGGATATTTCAGAATTTCCGCATTCAACAGCCGCGAGAATGTCGAAGAAGTTGTGCGAAGGATGAAGGCGATGGCGGATCAGGGTGAGCCGCTGCATACTTCATGAAGAACTGACCCCATCGACGGACTGCCAAGATCGCCTATGTCACGCTGCGTTGCAACAACTCAAATGCCTGAACACCTCTCGGGACAAACCGGACGCTATGCTGCCGATCTACCGGCTGTGCAGGAGGCGGCTACTCGAATACAACCATTCGCACGTGTTACGCCGGTGCTTACCTGCGGGCATCTGAATCAACTGGCTGGACGACAACTCTACTTCAAGTGTGAGATGTTCCAGCGTGTTGGAGCATTCAAGTTTCGTGGGGCGTGCAACGCGGTCATGAAACTCAATGACGATGTGGCTGCACGTGGGGTTGTCACCCACAGTTCGGGTAATCACGGCCAGGCGCTTGCCTTGGCTGCGAAGCTTCGTGGCATCAACGCACACATCATCATGCCTCGAACCGCACCGCGGGTGAAAAAAGATGCTGTGGCTGGATATGGTGGGACGGTTCATTTTTGCGAGCCGACGCTGAAGGCGCGACAGACAATGACTTCGGAGATCGTCGTCAGTACCGGTGCGGAGTTGATTCCACCGTATGACCATCCGGACATCATCGCAGGGCAAGGGACGATCGCGCTGGAGTTCCTTGAGCAGGCGACCTCGC
This sequence comes from Phycisphaeraceae bacterium, assembly GCA_003562195.1. Classification (GTDB taxonomy): domain Bacteria; phylum Planctomycetota; class Phycisphaerae; order Phycisphaerales; family SM1A02; genus PWVT01. The sequence goes on from PWVT01000298.1 coordinate 26,737, forward strand.
TGGACGCTTTGGTGGTGCCAGTCGGTGGCGGGGGGATGCTTTCTGGAATCGCGATTGCTGCCAAGGCGTTGAACCCATCCATTCGAATTTTTGCCGCCGAGCCGAAAGGCGCAGACGATGTCGCCCGTTCGATGGCCTCTGGCCAACTGGTCGAGCAGCATGATGCAAAAACGATTGCAGATGGCTTACTGACAAATCTGTGTGATGCAACATGGGCCATCATTCGTGACCATGTGGAGGCCGTGGTGACCGTCAGTGAGCAGCAGATTGTCGATTCCATGCGGCTGGTGTTTGGGCGGATGAAGGTTGTGGTCGAGCCGAGCGGGGCTGTCGCCCTTGCGGCAGTAACGTCCGACGATTTTCGTGGCATGAGTGGCATGGACCGGGTGGGTGTCGTGCTTTCCGGTGGGAACGTTGACTTGGATCGACTGCCATGGACGTAAAGACGGGCTTCAGCTCTTTACGAATGTGCCTGCCTCACGGTCCTTGCTGACGCCGGGAAATTGCAGCACTCTGTTGTGCATGGCAACATACACGCCTGGCTGAAGCAACTGCACGGCGAGCAGTGCTTCGGTGAGATTCTGCAGTGCATCGGTCGTTCGCATGACATACGGGCGCATTGCGCCGGTCAGAACAATCGGGACTTTTGGTTCTCTAACACGTTGATAAAGCACATTCCCTGTTTGAGCCAGGCGATCTGTCCCGTGCACGATCACCACTCCGTCGTGTGATTCACATTGATGAACCGCAGCGTCCGCAATCTGCTCATGATCAGCCGTTGTCATCTCCATGCTGTCCTTGTTCATCAGTGAGATCCGATTAAGCTGGACGCCTGCAAGCACAAGCATATCCAGCATGACATCGAGTACGCTAAACCGGTTGGCAAGGACGCCGGTAAGCTCGTCATACGTCTTTTCGATCGTACCGCCGGTTGAAATCAGGGCAATATGCTTCGGGTGAACAGACATGCGCATACGGTATTCGATTTACGTGGCAATCGTGATGTTCACAGGGAGAGTTACTCGGCGAGGTTGCAGACACGCGCGGTCTGAGCAGGGCTGATATTCAAGCATCAATCGTGGGGAATCAACTTCCCCAACATAACGCAAGCGTACTGGCAGCGTCACAGTGCCCCGATGCACACGGCTGGGCAAATTGCCTGCTTCAGGCCTCTCATAGGGCTCACCTTCCGAATACAGCACATCCAGTTCCAAGCCACTTTCATCATCGTCAATGGTCATGCCGATGAGATGAGACTGTCCCGACTGGTGTGCGTTGATGTGAAATCCATCCGCAATTCTCAATGTCACGACTAGTGCAGTTTCATGACCCTCCACAAGCTGCACATGTTGCGGGTTGCAAGTCACCTGGACCACATCGTCCATGCGACTGTCACCCATCGCGAGCGGTCTCATGGCTTCTGGATGCTCATCAAACATGGTGTACAACGCCAGCACTGAAAGTACAACGCTGGTTGGTCGTTCAGCAATGTGATGGGAGAGACACCGCATCGTCGCGAGCGCATCCTCGAGAAATCGGCCCGTGCCAGTCAGTTCGCGCAGTCGCAGCAGGTTGAGCATCATGACCGAGTTGCCAGCTGGGATCGCGCCATCATGAATGCCCTTGCCCCGCACAAACATGTCCGGTTGATCCGGAAGTGTGTTGAAGTAGCCACCATTGTTCGTATCCCAGAACCGCTTTCGCGCTGCATCGGTCATCCTGATTGCTGCACGGAGGAGAAGTTCATCGTTCGTAACGCGGTGTAGGGCAAGCAGGCCGTGCACAACAAATGCGTAGTCTTCGAAGAATGCTTCACTCCCTACTTTGCCATTCCGATACGTGCGCACAAGCGATCCATCAGATCGTTGCATCGTCTTCATGATGAATGTTGCTGCATGGCGTGCAGGATCCACGAATCGCGCCTCACCAAGTACGCGGCCAGCATCTGCAAGACCTGCAATCATCAAGCCGTTCCAACCACAAATCACTTTGTCGTCCAATGACGGTTGGTCGCGATCGTTTCGATAGGCAAGGAGGATCTTGTTGACATGGTCGAGTTGCTCATAAAACGATGAGAGCTCAAGACCTAGAGTCAAGGCGAGCTTTGCAGGCATGGCGATGAGATGGATCACGTTCTTAGGACCATCTTCAGGGTGATGTGGGTCACGGAAATTCGTACCCCGGTTCAAGCCGTACACCTCGAGTGCGAACTCAGCAAGCTGCGGCTCGCCAGCTTCAGCGAGAGCTTCACGAACCTGTGTGGCGGTCCAGAGATAGTTTTCACCTTCTCGATGATTGACTTCAGCATCTTGCGCGCTGAAGAAGCCACCGTGCTCATTCGTCATTTCACGCAGCACATACTCACCTGTTGCATGAAGGATGCGGGCATACAACGGGTCACGTGTCAGTTCGTAGGCCCGAGCGTAGGTCGAAAGTAGTTGGCCATTGTCGTAAAGCATCTTCTCAAAGTGAGGTACCAGCCAATGGCCATCGACGCTGTAGCGATGAAAGCCGCCGCCGATGTGATCGTAGATTCCTCCGGTAGCCATGCGATCAAGCGTGTGTGTTACGGCTTGCCTGATTTGAGGTTTGTCCCATTCGCTTCTCAGCAGCATGTCGAGATTGGCTGGCATCGGGAACTTTGGTCCTGAGGCACCTCCGAAACCACCATCGGCTGTGTCGCAGGTGCGCATCAACGACGCAATGGCTTGCTCGACATGTTGCGGGCGTATCGCTACGGGTTGTGCCTCGTCCGTGAGTGCCGATGTGACGGCTTGTGCGACTTGCTCGGCTTGTTCAAGAATCTTCTCTCGCTGGTCAGTCCATGCTGCTGTCACCTGCCGCAAGACAGAGGGGAAGCCAATACGACCGTATCGATCATCCGGTGGAAAGTATGTGCCACCGAGAAACGGTTTAAGCGTGAAAGGTTCAAGAAACAGCGACATCGGCCATCCACCGCTATGCGTCATGAGTTGCACAGCCGTTATGTACACATCATCAACATCTGGTCGCTCTTCACGATCCACCTTGACATTGATGAAGTGTTCGTTCATGATCGCTGCAATGGTGTCACTTTCAAAGCACTCGCGTTCCATGACGTGACACCAATAGCATGTCGAATATCCAACGCTGAGGAAGATGGGTTTCTCCTGCGCGCGAGCTGCTTCAAATGCTTCAATTCCCCATGCGTACCAGTCCACGGGATTACGTGCATGTTGAAGCAAGTACGGGCTGGCCTCGTTGATGAGGCGATTGGTGTGTTGTGTTTCTGCCATGCATGATGGTACGCGCGACTGGGCAGAGATCAGCAGATTATCAGCAGGGTGAAACTGCGAACACTGGGTAGTGGATCAGTTTGAAAGTGGAACAGGCCTCTGGCCTGTTCAGACCATGTACAGGCGGGACGCCTGTGCCACCTCTATTCAAACTGACCCACTACCGAACACTGCTGGCAGCGTGTCGTTCTGTTTCCGGTTCGAATGTGCTGCGGTCACCAATCCAATGGCGATCGCCATGCATTTCGAAGCGCATCGAGGGGGATGTTCGCTCCCGCGACTACCATGTTAGTTGTGTTGTTGAATTCGCCAATCACTGCATGCGGTAGATCATGAAACACTACCTGGAACTGAGCCCAATGCTCCATATTCAACTCAAGCAGATAGCGCGAAGGTGTTTCACTAAACGCGCGAGTGCAGGTGTCGCCTTCTCCAGGCACCTTGGAAAGGTCAAGTGACACACCAAGCCCGCCGGAAAACGCCATTTCAGCCGCAGCGACAAGCAGTCCGCCGTCACTGCAATCATGGGCGGAGCAGACCAATCCTGCTGTGATGGCCTGATGAACCGCCAGGGCCAGAGCCGGGCCCTGTTTTAAATCAACTTGAGGCAATGGATCATCCGAAGCGCCGTAAAGCATTTCGAAATGTGAGCCGCGCAGGGTGTCGTGTGTTTCACCGACGACGACAAGCATATTACCGGCTTGCTTCGCATCCATTGTCACGCACCGGCGTACATCCTCAACAATGCCCATGCCGGAAATCAGCAATGTCGGTGGGATCTGGATGGTGCGGCCGTCCTCGGTGGTGAACTGGTTGTTCAGTGAGTCCTTGCCGGAGATAAACGGTGTGCGATACGCCTTGGCCCCGTCGTAACACGCTTCGGCTGCGCGAACGAGCGAACCGAGATTCTCCGGCTTCTTGCAGCTCGGCCAGCAGAAATTATCCAGAATGGCGATGCGCTGCGGGTCGGCCCCGGTGCAAACCATGTTGCGCACACACTCGTCAATGGCGGCGAGGGTCATGAGATACGGGTCATCGCTGAAGCCGGTCGCCAGGCCGTTGCCGATCGCCAGACCGCGTGTGGAGCCCTCCACCGGCAGGATCACAGCAGCGTCCGACGGCCCCTGACTGTGCGTACCGACCAACGGTTTCACTACTGAATTCCCCTGGACCTCATGATCGTACTGCTGAATGATCCAGTGCTTGGATGCGATGTTTGGATGAGACAGCAACGCGACTAGCGCATCGCTGATGTTTGGTGGCGTGGAAGTGGTCGGCTCGATCGGCTGATGACTCTTCGTGTCGAACGTCGCTTCACGAACCGACTGCGGAATCCCTTCGTGCAGGAATTGCATTGGCATGCGGCCGACCTCGGTGCCCTGATAGTTGAGGATTAGATCACGGTCAGATGTGCCGAAGTGGCCCAAATCACACATTTCCACATTATGCTTGGCACAGATCGCTGCCAGCGCATCGACGTTGTTCGATGGTACAGCGAGGACCATGCGCTCCTGGGCTTCGCTAATCCAGATTTCCGTCGGGCTGAGGCCGGCATACTTCAGTGGTGCTTTTTCAAGATGGACTTCCGCGCCGAGTTTCTCACCCATCTCGCCGACCGCGCTGGAGAAGCCTCCGGCACCGCAGTCGGTAATGGCGCTGTACAGGCATCTGCCGTCTTCGCCGGGCGTGTCGCGTGCCTCGATGATTGCATCGAGCATTTTCTTCTCGGTGACCGGATTGCCGATCTGCACTGCGTGGCTGAACTCATCAGCGTGGGTGTCGGTCAGTTCCGCGGAACTGAACGTCGCGCCATGGATGCCATCACGCCCGGTGCGACCGCCGACAGCGATGATACGATCACCCGGCCGGGCATCACCGCTGATCATGTCGCGCGGCATGACGCCGATGCAGCCGCAGTACACCAGTGGATTGCCGATGTAGTCATCGTGGAACCACACTGCGCCGTTGAGTGTGGGGATTCCCATGCGGTTGCCGTAGTCCCGAACGCCCGCAACGATCTGCTGCAAGACCCGCCGTGGGTGTAGCACGCCGGTGGGCAGGGATCGAGGGATCGAGGCATCAATAGCTTGATCCCTTGATGCCGTGTTGCCTTGTTGCCTTCCACTCAACCAATGATCCGGATACGCGACACAAAACACGTCCGTCGCCGCGATAGGCCTTGCCGCCAAACCCGTTCCGAT